>NZ_JTJP01000034.1:0-23726 GCF_001678575.1 Gallibacterium genomosp. 1 | reverse complement strand
TTTGGACTTAGCTCTTGCCTCGCCCTGAATCTTTTTCAGGTTCTCTTTTTGTTATCTACGAATGCCCACACAGATTGTCTGATAGTTTTTTAAAGAACAAAAAACGACGCTTTCTTTTTAACTTCACACTTCAGCGTCGTTGCGGTGGCGTATTATAGGCATTTCAAAACCTTGTGCAAGTCTTTTTTGCAGATTTTTTTTCAAATGCCTATTTTTCAATCTTTATTTAGAGATTTCTCTTTTAGTAATGCTGGTAAATAAGCAATAGAATCAATTAGATAATCAGCCTGCCTTGCTATTTCTTCAGTTACTGTTTTTCCCGTTTTTACTAAAATAGTTGTTCCCACATTTGCTTTTTTACCGGCAATAACATCATCCAACTTATCACCGATCATAATAGATTTTTGAGGATCTATGTCCAAATCTGCAATTGCCTCCAACAATAAGCCTGCTTTTGGTTTACGACAATCGCACTCTTTTTTGTATTTACCGATACCCTTCGGATGATGTGGACAATAATAAATGCCTTCTAAATGCACACCTCTATCTTCTAGTGACCAATCCATCCACTCTGTTAATTGATTAAACTCTTTTTCGGTAAAATATCCTCTAGCAATTCCTGATTGATTGGTAACAATCACTAAAGCATACCCCATATCTTGTAATTCCTTTAATGCATCTATACCTCCTTCAATAAAATGGAAATGATCAATGTCGTGTACATAGCCATAATCAATATTTAAAGTGCCATCACGATCTAAAAATATTGCTTTTTTCATCATATTTACCTTTAATTTTACTTATCTTTTTTAATACCATTACTCTTTTTAGCTTAACTGTATGTACTAAATTTTACTATCTAATAGCTAAATCTTATAAAAATTTTATTGACATAGCTATCTAGACGTCTAGAATAACGCTAATTTTCTTCATTAACTTAATGTAAGTACAAAATGATCAAATTAGAAAATATCTATAAAATTTTTCAGCTTGGAGATAAACAGCTGACGGCTTTAGACAATGTTTCATTGGACATTCCTAAAGGTAAAATTGTCGGAGTTATCGGTGCATCCGGCGCAGGTAAAAGTACCCTTATTCGTTGTGTTAATCTACTTGAGCGTCCAACGAGTGGAAATGTCTTTGTTGATGGACAAAATCTTATGCAGCTAACATCAAGCCAATTAGTGTTAGCTCGCCGTCAAATCGGAATGATTTTCCAACATTTCAATTTGTTAAACTCTCGTACTGTATTCGGCAATATTGCATTGCCCTTGGAGTTGAACGGCACACCAAAAGAACAAATTCAAAAGAAGGTAAATAGCTTATTAGATATGGTCGGCTTATCTGATAAAAAAGAGATGTATCCAAGTAATCTATCCGGCGGTCAAAAGCAACGTGTTGCAATTGCACGTGCATTAGCAAATGATCCGAAAGTGTTACTTTGTGATGAGGCAACAAGTGCATTGGATCCTGCTACTACGCAATCTATCTTAAAATTGCTTAAAGAGATCAATCGTAATTTAGGCATCACTATCCTATTAATCACTCACGAAATGGATGTTGTGAAAAAAATCTGTGATCACGTAGCTATCATTGATAAAGGAACATTAGTGGAGCAGGGATCTGTCAGTGAAATTTTCTCTAATCCGAAAACACAATTGGCACAAGATTTTATCCACTCTACTTTTCACATTAATTTACCGGATGAATATTTGGCACAACTTAGCGATTCACCTCGTTCACCAGAATCCTATCCATTGATAAAATTTGAATTTACTGGTCGTTCCGTTGATGCTCCATTGTTGTCATTAGCATCAAAAAAATTCGGTATCGATCTCAGTATTTTAACGTCACAAATTGATTATGCCGGCGGTGTCAAATTCGGATTTGTTATTGCCGAAGTGGAAGGTGAAGAAGATGCAATTACACAAGCTAAAATTTATTTAATCGAGCATAATGTTCGTGTTGAGGTATTAGGTTATGTTTGATGTTTTAACGCCACAGGTGTGGGCTTTAATTGGTAATGCTACTTTAGAAACACTCTATATGGTGTTTGCTTCTGGTTTTTTCTCTGCTGTTTTTGGTATTCCACTTGGAGTTATCCTATTTATTACTCGTCCAGGACAAATTAAAGAAAATAAAAGTCTAAATCTTGCTTTAAGTGCTATTGTCAATATTGGTCGTTCAATTCCATTTGTCATTCTACTTGTAGCAATTATTCCATTTACTATGTTTATTTTAGGCACTTTTATTGGGACAACCGCCGCTATTGTACCTTTAACTATTTCTGCCATTCCTTTTATGGCTCGTTTGGTTGAAGGTGCCTTGATGGAAATTCCTTCCGGCTTAACCGAAGCGGCACGTGCGATGGGGGCAAATAATCTGCAAATTATTACCAAATTCTTATTACCTGAAGCATTACCTAGTATCATTAATTCTCTCACAATAACACTGGTTTCCTTAGTGAACTATTCTGCTATGGCGGGTACTGTCGGCGGTGGCGGCTTAGGTTATGTAGGCATTCAGTACGGTTACCAAACTTATGTGCCGGAGATTCTTGTTGCAACCATTGTAATTCTTGTCATTATGGTGCAACTTATCCAAACTATTGGCGATCATCTTGTTCGTTACTTTAATCATAAATAAATATCTTGAAGGAGATTTCTATGCAAATCAAAAACATCTTAACTATCAGTGCATTATCTGTAGCTATTGCATTTTCATCCTCTGCTTTCGCTAAAGATGGGAAAATCAAAGTGGGCATTCAAGTCGGCCCTGAAATGAGTGTTGCTGAAACAGCAAAACAAATCGCAAAAGATAAATATGGTCTAGACGTGGAATTAGTGCCATTTACTGATTACGTAACGCCAAATGCGGCACTTGAAAATAAACTTATTGATGCAAATGCTTTCCAACACAAACCATACTTAGACTCACAAATGAAAGATCGTGGTTGGACTGATTTAGTTATCGTAGGAAATACTTTTGTCTATCCTATTGCCGCTTATTCTAAAAAAATCAAAGATGTTAAGGAATTAAAAGACGGTGCAACTGTAGCGATTCCTAACGATCCTACCAATGGCGGCCGTGCCTTGTTATTACTACAAGCACAGAGTTTATTAAAACTTAAAGAAGGTACTGGTTTAACACCAACCACATTGGATATCGTTGATAATCCAAAAAATTTAAACATCAAAACACTTGATGCCAACCTTATCCCTCGCACTTTAGGTCAGGTTGATCTTGCTATCATCAATAATACCTTTGCTGGTGCTGCCGGTTTATATCCAAGTAAAGATGCTGTATTTGTAGAAGATAAAGATTCTCCATACGTCAATATCATTGTTGCACGTGAAGATAATAAAGCTGATCCGGATGTTCAAAACTTCGTTAAAGCATACAATACGGAAGAAGTTTATAAAAAAGCAATGGCGGAATTCAAAGATTCTGTTGTAAAAGGTTGGTAATTTAATTATTAACATTTCAAACAGCCAAAAGAGTTTTTGATCTGCACCCCAAAAATTGGACTTATTATCCAACATAGAGGTGCAGATTTTTTATGACCAAATACAACCAAACATTTAAACAACAAGCTGTTGATTTCTACTTTCAACACCCACGAAAGTCTTTCTTTCACCTGTCGTACATTTACAGTACCTAAACGAACATTAAGACATTGAATTGCTCAATATTCTAGTATAAATGGTTTAGCCGTGCTGCATACCAAACGTACCATACCCCCAGACTTTAAATATCAAGTCATACAAACTATTCAAAACAGAGAAATTTTAGTATTGCTAATTCGGGTGTCATTAGACAATGATTGGTAATTGTTCAACAATCCGGTATAGAAAGATTACACCCCAAACCTAAAGGACGACCTGCGATAAAAAAATCACGCTATTTAGTCGGATAAAAGTAGAATGTTTTTATGGCAAAACGTTCGAAAGCATTTAAGAACTGGAATTTGTTATCAAAAAATATGTTCGTTATTACAATGAGGACAGAATACAATTAACATTAAATGAACTGAGTCCTGTTCGATACAGACTTCAGTCCTTAAAATAGTAGTCCAACTTTTCGAGGACGGATCATTTTATCTTTCGTCTTTTTATTATAAGGAGAATTTATGTTTTCGTTTTCCGATAATGATTTGCAACATCTACCGCATAATTTACAATCTTTAATTGCTGATGATGATAACTTAATCAGTGTGCTGGCCAATACTTCTGCACTATTAAATCAACAACTTGCTGATATTAATTGGGTCGGGTTTTACTTGTTAAATGCACAAAATATTCTTACTTTAGGCCCTTTTCAAGGTAAAATTGCTTGCAATCGAATTGCTGTCGGTCAAGGTGTTTGCGGTCAAGCCGTTGCCCAAAACAGGATATTAAGAATTGATAATGTACATCAATTTGAGGGTCATATCGCTTGTGATAATGCCAGCAATTCTGAAATTGTTCTGCCTTTACATAAAAATGGGGAAATTATCGGCGTATTAGATATTGATAGTCCTCATTTCGCGCGTTTCACTGAACAAGAACAAACAATATTGGCTGAATGCATTACGATACTTGAACAACACTTATCAACACTACCTTAGTTGAGGAACTTATGCTTTATCTGACTCTTGAAGACAAATTATTAATTAGCCAACCTAAACAAATTGGCACACACTCCACACAACATCCACATTTAGCTGTTATTTTTGAAGATGATGGCGATAGTGGTTATTTCTATGCCATAGATACCCAACAAAAAGAGGCGATTGTCGATAGTTTGCATATCTATAATGTTGCTGCAGTCGAACAAAAACAGATAGAACGGAAATTACAAATTTGCTGGTCGGAAGACGGCTATTTTGCCCTGTTATTGATTAATGATTACCCGCACGCCGCTTTTGATTTTAAACAATTAATTGCCTATAACCATAATCAATTTCCACAACCGGATATTACCAGTCTTTGGTCACATAAACTCATTACTGAAGATCTAATAAAACAGTGGTTAAGCGATCCACAAAGCAGTTGTACTCGCCAATAATTGTGTTATAGTTTGTTTCAATTAAAATTTATTTTTTAATCGTTACTACCTATAAAGGAGTCGTTATGAATCTTAGGGATCTCGAATATTTAGTGGCACTTTCCGATCATAAACATTTCCGTAAGGCTGCCGATGCCTGCCACGTGAGCCAACCGACATTAAGTGGTCAAATTAGAAAATTAGAAGATGAATTGGGTATTCTTCTATTAGAAAGAACCAGCCGCAAAGTGCTTTTCACTCAATCCGGATTATTATTGGTTGATCAGGCTCGCAATGTGCTAAAAGAGGTTCAGTTATTAAGGGAAATGGCGAGTAACCAAGGTAGAGATATGACAGGCCCTCTGCATATGGGGATGATCCCGACTATCGGGCCTTATTTATTACCTTATATTATCCCTATGTTGCGTGAATCTTTCCCTGAATTGGAAGTTTATCTTTATGAAGCGCAAACACATCAATTATTAGAACAGCTTGAAAAAGGGCAAATTGACTGTGCAATTGTCGCATTAGTAAAAGATACTTCCGCATTTATTGAAATTCCTATTTATGATGAAGCAATGTTAATTGCGGTTTCTGATCAACATCCGCTCGCCCAAGAGGATGAAATTCCGCTTGAAAAACTCAAACAATATGAAATTCTAATGTTGGACGATGGTCATTGTTTTCGTGATCAGGCATTAGGTTATTGTTTTGTTGCTGGAGCAAAAGAAAATACTCATTATCAGGCAACGAGTTTAGAAACATTACGCAATATGGTTGCCGCTAATGCCGGTATTACCTTTATGCCGGAGTTGGCAATTTTAAATGAACGTTCGCGCGAGGGCGTTAAATATATTCCTTGTACCAATCCTAGACCTTATCGCACCATCGGCTTAATTTATCGTCCCGGTTCACCATTGAAAGCCCGTTATCAACGAGTTGCGGAGTTAATCGGCAACAATATTAAACCGTTACTTGTTACACCAACTAAAGATGCTTAAAAATGAGCGGAATCAGAGCCAAACAAAAAGAGAAAACCAGACGTGCGTTAATCGATGCAGCGTTTGATCAGCTCAGTGCTGAAAAAAGTTTTTCCAATTTAAGTCTGCGTGAAGTCAGTCGAGAAGCCGGCATTGCGCCGACTTCATTCTATCGCCATTTTAAGGATATGGATGAATTAGGATTAAGTATGGTCGATGAAGCCGGCTTAATTCTAAGACAACTGATGCGCCAAGCTAGAAAACGGATTGAGGATGGCGGGAGTGTTATTGCGATTTCCGTTGAAACATTTTTTGAATTTATTGCCAACCGCCCTAATGTTTTCCGCCTTCTGTTGCGTGAAAGCTCTGGTACATCTCAAGAGTTCAGAACGGCAGCCTCACGAGAGATCAATCATTTTGTTGCTGAACTGGCAGAATATATTATGAACAAAGATAAGGATATCCCCGCTGATATTGCCAAAGCGCAATCCGAAGGGATGGTTACTATTGTTTTTACCGCCGGTTCGCACGCTTTGGATATGAATAATCAAGAACGAGAGGCATTGAAACAACGCGTCATTCTACAACTCAGAATGATCGCAAAAGGTGCAACGCTGTTACTGGAACATAAATCAAGCTAATTTAGGATCAAAAAAACCTAGTGCGACAAACACTAGGTTTTATTTTCATCGAATAAATCGTTATTCCTGCAATAAACTTTCTTTCGCTAAAGTCAAATATTGCCACATCGACCAAACTGTCAAGATAACCGCAACATATAACGCAATTGTGGCAATAATTTCCATTGTCGGATTATAATGCCATAATAATCCGATAAGCGCAATCATCTGTGATGTGGTTTTCACTTTTCCTAACCAAGACACTGCCACTTTATTTCTATCGCCCAATTCCGCCATCCATTCTCGCAAAGCTGAAATAATAATTTCACGAGAGATCATAATAATCGCCGGAATCGTAATCCAAAAAGTATGATAATGTTCAACCACTAACACCAATGCAGCGGCAACCATAACTTTATCTGCTACCGGATCAAGAAATGCGCCAAAACGGGTTGTTTGTTTCCATTTACGCGCTAAATAACCATCTAACCAATCGGTCACAGAGGCTACGGTAAAAATAAGTGCAGTCCAAAACGGCGCCCAACTAAACGGAAAATAGAACAGAACGATAAAAAACGGGATTAAAATAACACGAAAAAAGGTCAAAAAAGTGGGAATATTCAATTTCATCTTGATCACCAGATCGATTTAATACCAAACGTGACTATTGTAAAGCATATTGAGTTAAATTGCCTATATTCAATATCAATGTTTTAGTGTTTCAAAGATTTTTTCAGCTAATGAACGTGAAATTCCGGGTACGGAAGCCAATTCATCTATCGTAGCGGCACGAACCCCCTGCAAACCGCCAAGATATTTCAACAGTGCTTGACGTCGTTTTGCACCAACGCCCTCAATACTCTCCAAACCACTTTGAATAAATGCTTTCTGTCGTTTTTTACGGTGTCCGGAAATAGCGTGATTATGTGATTCATCTCGAATATGCTGGATTAAATGCAGTGCTAAATTGTCCGGTTCTAAATGAATCTCCCGTTCACTGTTACCGATCAACAATGTTTCCAAACCGGCTTTACGATCAACCCCTTTCGCCACACCGATTAATAACGGCTTGTGTTTGTCCCAACTCACATTCAGATTCTCAAACACTGCCAAAGCACGATTGAGCTGCCCTTTGCCACCGTCAATAAAAATAATATCAGGTATCTTCTCTGTCGTTAGATCTTTATCGTATCTTTTCTTCAATGCCTGTTCCATTGCCGCATAATCATCACCGTGTGTACCTTCAATATTAAAACGGCGGTAATCCGATTTTAACGGTCCTTCCGAACCAAAAACGACGCAGGAAGCAATCGTATTTTCGCCCATTGTATGGCTAATATCGAAACACTCCATTCGTTGGATTCTGTCCATATGCAGCAACTGTTGCAACGCTTGATAACGCTCTTCTATTCTGCCTTGTTGTTTTAATTGCGTTGTTAATGCCACCGAAGCATTAGTTTGCGCTAACTGTAAATAGCGATTTTTCTCGCCTTTTACTTTATCTTGAATCTGAACTTGACGTCCTGCCTGTTCACTCAATAACGTTTGTAACATCTCTTTTCCGGCTAAAGAGTGATCAATCACAATCGAATCGGGAATACTCCGCCCTTGATGTGCCTGTAAATAAAATTGCCCTAAAAAAGTTTCAATAACTTCAGCAATCTGCGTATTTGCCGGAATTTTCGGGAAATAACTGCGATTTCCCAATATTTTTCCGTGACGAATAAACAACACTTGCACACAAGCCAATCCGGATTTGTACGCAATCGCGATAATATCGATGTCATCCAAACGATCATTACTGACAAACTGTTTTTCCATTACGGATCGCACCGCCTGAATCTGATCGCGATAACGTGCCGCTGCTTCAAAATCTAATCTGTTGCTCGCCTGCTCCATTTTTTCAATCAGATGGGTCACCACCTGCTGATCTTTACCTTGCAAAAACAGGCGCGCCAACTCCACCTGTTGCTGATACTCTTCATCCGTTACATATCCGGCAACACAAGGCGCCAAACAGCGTTTAATTTGATACTGCAAGCAAGGACGAGAGCGGTTGTTATAAACGCTATTCTCGCATTGGCGAATTGGGAAAAGTTTCTGCATTAATGATAATGTTTCTCTCACAGCAGAGGAGTGTGGATAAGGACCGAAATATTCCCCAGCGATTTTCTTTGCTCCACGATATGAAGTAATTCGAGGGTGATGTTCGTGAGTTAATAAAATATAAGGGTAGGATTTATCATCCCGTAACAATACATTATAACGAGGCTGATATTGCTTGATGAAATTATGTTCAAGTAACAACGCTTCTGTTTCAGAGTGTGTAATCGTTGTGTCAATATGAGCAATTGCAGCAACCAATGCTTCTGTTTTTTTGCTATTAACATTTTTTCGGAAATAACTAGCAAGCCGTTTTTTTAGATTTTTTGCTTTGCCGACATAAATAACGGTGTTATTCCTATCATACATCCTATAAACGCCAGGATTTTCCGAAACATCGGCAAGAAATTTTTTTGCATCAAACATCGTTTAACAGGACAAAATTGCACGAACTTTTAATAAATCTTCTTCAGTATCTACACCTACTGCCGGAATTTCCAACGCAGGTTCACAATGAATTTTTTCACTGTTCCATAAGACTCGCAGTTGTTCTAATGATTCGCATTGTTCTAATGCTGTCGGTTGCCACGACACATATTGGCGAATAAAGCCTGCTCTATAGGCATAAATGCCGATATGACGTTGATACAAATTAGTAAGTAATTCAAAATGTTTAATTTCTTGTGGTTGTTGATATACGCCAGCAAATTGATCCCGATGCCACGGAATTACCGCTCTAGAGAAATAAAGCACATAACCGTTTTTATCAGTTAATACTTTCACTACATTCGGATTAAATAGCTCCTGAGCTTCATCAATTTTCACTGATAAAGTTGCCATATTTACTTGATATTTATCTAAATTTTCAGCTACCTGTTTTACAATTACCGGTGGAATCAAAGGTTCATCTCCTTGAATATTGACCACGATTTCATCATCAGGCAATGCCAATTTTGTCACTACTTCTGCTAACCGTTCAGTGCCGGAATTATGTTTATCTGAAGTGAGGCAAACTTCTCCACCAAAGGCTTTCACTACTTGCTCTATTTCGGGATGATCAGTCGCAACAATTACCCTTGTTGCTCCAGCTAATTGCGCTTTTTCCCAAACGTGTTGAATCATAGGTTTACCTGCAATATCTTTCAGTGGTTTACCCGGTAAACGACTAGAGGCATACCGTGACGGAATAATGACACTGAATCTCATTTTATATCTCCTTCACTGTTTGGTTTTGATTATCTTGCTTTAACGACACTGCATTTTCTGGCAACAGTGCTGGAATACCGTTCATAATTGGATAGGCAAATTGTTCATTTTCGCAAATTAAACGTTGTTGTTGCTCATCAAGCAACAGCGGTTGATGGCAGTGTGGGCACGCCAACATACTAATCACTTTTTGTTTCATTTATTTACCTTAGCAATAATCTTTGCAATTAAATTTTCTAATTGCTCTTTCTTAATTTCCGCCGTAACTTCCACATACCACCAATGCTTTTGTGCAAATTTACGACATTTCACTGCGTCTTTTTCGGTCATCAACAGAGGAATATCACTTTGATCAAATGCAGAAAAATCCGATGGTTGAAAAGAGTAGTGATCCGGGAAGGCAGTACTTGATAACAGCGTGATTCCTTGATGTTCCAAACTGGTGAAAAAACGTGGTGGGTAACCAATTCCGGCAACAGCATTTACTTGCGTAAATTGAGTTAATGCTCTTCTCTCATTGGTGAGCAAATTGACCGCTTCGCCACTGCGCAATGTCATCAAAATTTCATTATCTTGTGCAGTACCGCCATTACAAATCACCGCATCAACCGTTTTTAATCGTTGCTTTGGCAACTCTCGTAACGGACCAGCCGGCAATAATAACCCATTACCGAAACGACGCTCACCATCCACCACCACCAATTCAAGATCACGCTGTAATTTATAATGCTGCAAACCATCATCACTAATAATCACTTGTGGATGGTACGCTTTATGCAACAGTTCGATACTTTGTCGGCGATCAGGTGAAATCGCAACCGGCGCAGATGTACGTTGTGCAATCAATACCGGTTCATCGCCCACTTTTTTAGCATCGGAAGAGGCACAAACCAAAAACGGATATTCAGTGCTTTCACCGCCATATCCGCGAGAAATCACACCAACACGGATTCCCTGTCGTTGTAATTGTTCCACTAATGTAATCACCAATGGGGTTTTCCCATTTCCGCCTACCGATAAATTACCAACCACTACAACCGTGCAAGGTGCTTTCCAAGAGGTAAAAATACCTTTTTGATAGGCTTTCCGTCGTAAATATGTCGCCAATTGGAATACCCAAGAGAAAGGTAATAATAACCATTGCAACCACGATTGTTGATACCAGAATTTCATACTGTTTCTTTTATAAACCTCTTAACCTTCAAATTGCATTTTGTGCAATTGAGCATAGATTTGCCCATATTGCAGCAACTGTTGATGCGTTCCCCTTTCAACAATCTCTCCTTGATCAATGACAATAATTTCATCTGCTCGTTCAATCGTTGATAAACGGTGTGCTATTACCAACAATGTTTTATGTTGATGCAAACCATCCAATGCATTTTGGATCGCACGTTCAGACTCCGTATCTAAGGCAGAGGTAGCTTCATCTAAAATTAATACTGCAGCATTTCTTAATAATGCTCTTGCAATTGCTAAACGTTGGCGTTGTCCGCCCGAAAGTGAAACACCGTTTTCTCCGATCATAGTGTCCAAACCGTGTTCCATTTTTTCAATAAATTCCATTGCGTGAGCTGCTTTTGCTGCCGCAATAATTTGTTCTCTACTATATTTTTCTGTTGCCGCATAAGCAATATTATTTGCGATAGTATCATTAAAAAGATGAACCTGTTGCGAAACAATGGCACAGTGCTGACGCAAATTCGCTAAGGTATAATCTTTAATATTACGCCCATCAAGTGTAATTTCACCTTGTTGGACATCGTAAAAGCGTGTAATGAGATTGGCTATTGTTGATTTACCTGAACCTGAACGCCCTACTAATGCCACTGTTTTTCCAGCAGGAATATTAAGCGAAATATGAGAAAGTGCCGGTTCATCCTTGCCTTGATAGTAAAAACTGACATCTTTAAAAGCAATATCACCACTAACTTTTTCACTTACAAATTTGCCATTATCTTGTTCTGTTTCCAAATCCAAAATAGAGAATAAAGTCTGGCAAGCTGCCATTCCACGTTGGAATTGTGCATTCACATTGGTTAAAGATTTTAAAGGTCTTAATAAAGCAAACATTGATGAAAAAACAAGCGTAAAATCACCAGCGGTAAGTTGTCCCCCCATCATTGTTGGTATTGTTGCCAAATATAGCACTACCGCCAATGCAAAAGAGGCAATAATTTGCACAATAGGATCTGAAATGGCACTCATTGCCATCATTTTCAGGCTTTTACGACGCATATCATCACTGACTAAATCAAAACGTTGTTCTTCAACTTGTTGACCACCAAAAGAAAGCACGACACGATGCCCTTTCAGCATCTGTTCTGCACTTGCCGTCAATTCACCCATTGAGTTTTGCATATTTTTACTTAAACGGCGAAAATGTTTGGATACAACACTAATTAACGCCGCAATAATAGGGCCAACAACAAAAAGCACTAACGACAATTGCCAACTGGTATAAAGCATTAACCCCAGTAATGAAATTACGGTAGCACTCTCTTTTACAATAGTGATCAATGCATTGGAGGAAGAGTTTGCTACCTGTTCAGAATCATAAGTGATACGGGAAAGTAATTTTCCTGCTGCTTGATGATCAAAAAAGCTAACCGGCATATACATTAAATGTTTAAATAACATTCTTCGCATTACCATTACCACATTTCCTGATACCCACGAAAGACAATAATCGGAAACAAAACTGGTAATACCTCGTAAAAAAATAAGCAGGATAACGATGATTGGCAACCATTTTAGGAATGACAGATCTGCTTCACCGAATCCTTTATCTAGTAATGGCTTCAATAAATAGATTAATCCAGCTTCGGTTAATGCGTTAAAAACCAAGGCAATAATTGCAATTAAAATACCTAATCGATATTGCCAAATCATTGGCCATAAACGTTTAAATGTCGCTTTTGTTGAAAAATCTTTATCATTCATAAAATGGCGTTGTACCGTAAATAAATTTAAAACGCTATTCTACCTTTATTCTGTTATTTATCAAATCAGCCCTTAAAGTAACTGCTTAAACCAAGGTTGTAAGAAGGTTCTCGCTGTTTCAACTTCAATTTCTCCGTGTTTGGTAAAACGTAATAGAATTTGTCCTACTGTTGCTGTTACTAGCGTATCTACCTGAAATTGCTGTAATCGTGAAATAATCTCCTGATGTGGAAAATGCCATTGATTGCCTATGCCAGCGGAAATTAATGCTATTTTAGGTTGTGTTTTTTGCAAAAATGCAGTACTGGTAGAAGTACGGCTACCGTGATGAGCAACCTGCAAAATATCAATCATCGGGAAATCTGCTAAATACAGTAATTCTGCAGTTTTATCCAGATCACCTGTTAATAGTACATTATGTTCTCCATCATTAAGTAATATAACGCAGGATTGATGATTTTTAGCTGTTTTCTCTATTTTATACGGCGCAATTACTTGCCAATTTAAATCTTGCCAATACCATTGAATCCCTTTATAACACGGCAAAGGGATTCTCTCGGCATATGTTTTTTTAGAAGATGTGATTAATGTTGCGTTCGGATAATAGTTAAGTAGCGTTTCAGCACCGCCACTATGATCATTATCATCGTGACTTAGAATAATCGTTTCCAATACAATGCCTCGCCTTTGTAAATAAGGAATAATTTCTAATTCAGCCATACTACCACCACGCCACGAAGCAGCGGTATCATACAAAACTCCCTTACCATTTTGTTGTATCAGAATAGACATTCCTTGCCCGACATCCAACATTTCTAGCGTCCATAAGGTGCGATATTGTTGATAATAATAGAAGCCTAATTGCCATAGCATTATGCCTAAAATCATTCCTATTATTTTCAAAATAGTTTGAAAATCGGTACGATCAACCAAAGCAGACACATCTAAACGTAATAAAGTTGGTGCCGGCAACCAATGATGTTCATCTGCTTTAGTTCGTTGATATTTAGCATAGTGAATACAGAACATTCCCCAAATCAAACACAAGCCTAGAAAAACCAAGCTAATCCAGAGATTTTCCACCTCTGAAATAGGATGCCAGCCAATTTTAAATATCTTTAAGCCTTCAACACATTGTTGCGCAATAAACTGGCATAACGTCCAACTGTGGAAGTAATTGAATGTTAAAATGGAAAATAGAATTAATGGGATGAGTACAAAGCTGAAAATAGGAACAATCCACAAATTAATCCATAGATTAAAGAAATTAAAACCTGAAAAAAAGAAAATTGTAATCGGTGTAAATAGTAGGGAAAGCCCGATTTGCAGATGAATAAGAGTAAAAATGTAATAAACTATTTTACCGAATTGGTGTGGCTTTTTCCCCCGAATTGACCAAATTGATAGGGGAAATAGATGATTCCAAATCAATAGACATAAAACTGCTAATGCAGATAGCCAAAAACTATCACTTAATAGAATAAATGGATCTAATAACACAAAGATAGTGATACAACGTACATAACATTGCCACCAATTTAAATGACCTCGAAAAAATCTTAGCCACAATAGAAAAATCAATGCAATAATTGCTCTGACAGTTGGGATTGAGAAATCGGCTAAATAACTGTATAACAAAGCGCATATTCCACCGAATAGTAATGGGAAAAACGGTGTAATACGATGAGTAGGCAATAGATATTGCACACAACGAGCTAAAGCAACCCCCAATAACATTACCAAACCGATATGCAATCCTGAAATAGCTATTAAATGTGCTGTTCCTGTTTGTTGAAACAGTTGTAGCATTTCTTTATTTAAAAGACGTTTATCGCCAAACCCCAATGCAAGAAATAATTCCGATTGTGGTTGCTGTTGCCATAAATCCAAATTATGCCGCAATAATCGCTCGCGCAAATCAGGATTATCAGCAATAAAAACTGCTTTTTTAATAACGGCATAACCAACGATATGATTTGCATACAGCCATTTTTGACGCTGAAAACCACCAAAATTTACTCTTGATGCTAAAGGTTTTAATGTCACCTCTCCTTGCCAAGACTGTCCGGCAGCTATTTGTTGGGGTGTTTGCCAACTTAAATAAAAACGATACTTTTCATCTTTATGTGAAAATTTCAATGATGCAATTGCCGTTTGATAATCGCGTTGGTGCAAAACCTTTTCAATCAAAATTTCCGCACGCTGTTTCTTCGGCAATGTATGCAAATATTGCGCTTGAGTTATTAGTTGTTGGATCAAAAATAAACACCAACAACACGAAAATATTATTGCAATAATCACATTACTCCACTGACTTTTCTTTCTTATTAACAATACGGTCAGTGACGAAGTAATAGCGAAAAAAATACCCCAAAATTTAGTTAAAAAAATCCATTCAAACGGCAAATACATCATCACCAAACAACTGACAATACAAGCAATGGCAATTCGCTCCACATATCCTCCTTTTTATTCTGGAGTAAAATAATAGATCTGTATTAATGTGCAAAAGATAAGCAGTAAAAATGTGAGCTTCATCGAAAATTTACAAAAAATATCTGTTTTTCTGTATTTCTTCGTTTAAATAATCATCATTTTAAAAAATTCTGTTTGCTAAAAAGTATAAGTTCTGATATTTATAACCGTCCTTTGGAATAGCTCACTCCAAAGTGTATGAAAATCGACGGAAAATTGTATAAAAAAGGCTCTATTTTTGATAAAAGTATTTCATATGGAGTGTTTTATTAGTCGTTATTTATTTTTTGGTGTCTAGGAGAGATTTAAATATGACGGCAACTACGCCAAAATCATCACTAAGTGTTTTAGCTCTTGCCGGTGTGCAACCTTATCAAGAGAAAGTCGGCGAAGAATATATGAATGAAGCGCAACTTCTTCATTTTAAAAAGATTTTAACTGCTTGGCATGATCAAATCATGGAAGAAGCAAATAGAACTGTCGCACTTATGCGTGATGAAGCTTCTAATTTTCCGGATCCATCCGATCGTGCTACACAGGAAGAAGAGTTCAGTTTAGAACTACGTAATCGTGATCGTGAACGAAAATTATTAAAGAAAATTGAACGTACTATCAAAAAGATTGAATCTGAAGATTTCGGTTACTGTGAATCTTGTGGTGTTGAAATTGGGATAAAGCGTTTAGAGGCTCGTCCGACAGCTGATCTTTGTATTGATTGTAAAACGTTAGCAGAAATTCGCGAAAAACAGATTGGTGGGTAAATTCATCAAAATACCCAAGTAATTGAATTACCGCTGTTTACAGCGGTAATTAGCCAAATTTCTCTCCCTAATCCAGTTTAGGGAGAGTTTTCTATTTTAAAAATAGATAAAAAATATCATTTTTTACATATTTTTTAAAAGTAGATTGAGGTGGTCTTATTTTTAAATTTATTCGAAAACTGTTTCCGCAAAAAACGGAAGAACAGCAAAACACTTTCTCAACAAAACATACATCTGCTCCTGTTGTTAGTCAGAAAAAAACTAAGCAGAAATTTTCCTCTGTGAAAAACAAATCTAAACGAGCAGCATTACCATACTTAAAAGCTTCTGAATATGGTATTTATCCTCATCTTATTAGCCGTCAAGCATTACAGGTTGTTGAAAAATTGCAGAGTAATGGTTTTGAGGCTTATGTGGTAGGCGGTTGTTTACGCGATATTTTATTGAACAAAATGCCTAAAGATTTCGATGTTGCAACTAGTGCGCGTCCAGAACAGATTCAAAGAATATTTCAACGTCAATGTCGTTTAGTTGGGCGCCGTTTCAGGTTGGCACATATTTTATTCGGTAGAGAAATCATTGAAGTTGCAACATTCCGCGCTGCTCACGATGAAATTAATAATGATAAATTAGCTAAACAAAGTGCAGAAGGAATGTTATTACGTGATAATGTTTATGGCAGTTTGGAAGATGATGCTGCTCGTCGTGATTTTACTGTCAATGCATTTTATTACGATCCCCGTAAAGATAAACTCTATGATTTCTTCAATGGTATTAAAGATTTGCGCGCAGGTCGATTGATGTTGATTGGTGATCCAACTCAACGTTATCAGGAAGATCCAGTCAGAATGTTGCGAGCTATCCGTTTTATGGCAAAACTGGATATGTTTCTTGATAAACAATGTGAAAAACCGATTTATCAATTGGCATCTTTATTGCAAAACATTCCAGCGGCACGTTTATTTGATGAGTCATTAAAACTATTACAAACTGGGAAGGGTGAGAAAACATATCAATTACTCTATAAATATCAATTATTTCATCAACTTTTTCCGGCATTAATTCCATTTTTTACCGCAAATAATGACTCATTTACAGAAAAAATGATTATTACCGCATTACGTTCCACTGATGAGCGTATTGCCGATCATTTACGTATTAATCCAGCATTTTTGTTTGCCGCTTTTTTTTGGTATCCGTTACGTGAGCGTATTGAAATATTGAAGAATGAAGGTGGTTTAAATAACTTTGATGCCTATTCTCTTGCTAGTAATGATTTATTGACGCTAATTTGTCAACGTGTTGCCATTTTACGTCGCCATACTGCTACTATCCGTGATATTTGGTCATTGCAGTTACTTTTCACTAAACGTACTGGTAAGAAGCCACAAGTTACATTGGAGCATCCTAAGTTTCGTGCTGCTTATGATCTATTAGCAATGCGTGCCGAAATTGAACAGGGCGAATCTATTGAATTGGCAGCTTGGTGGTATGAATATCAACAAAGTAATAGTACACAACGTGAAGAATTAATCAAGGTACAGCAGGAGTTACACCCAAATCAAGAAAAGAAACGAAAACGTAAATCTCGCCGACGTTATCATCCGGCAAACAACCAAAAGAAAATGAATACCACTAAAATGAGGATAACTAGTTGATAAATAACGTTTATATTGCATTAGGTAGTAATTTAGATGATCCTTTAGCACAATTAACACGTGCTGTGCAGACTTTAAATCAACATCCGGAGCTGAAAATAAAATCAGTTAGCCCTTTTTATGGTAGCAAGCCGTTAGGGCCTCAAGATCAGCCTGATTACATTAATGCAGTTGTACAAATAGAAACTGAACTTGAACCATTAGCACTGCTGGATTTATTACAATCAATCGAAAACGATCAAGGTCGGGTCAGATTACGTCGTTGGGGAGAGCGTACACTTGATCTCGATATTTTACTGTTTAATCAAGAAGTTATTTTGCATCCTCGCTTAATTGTTCCTCATTGTGAAATGAAAAATCGGGAGTTCGTGATTATTCCTTTATTTGATATTGCACCCAATTTAGTCTTTCCGGATGGGGAACTTCTATCCGAAACGGTTAAAAAATTTAGGCCACATCAAATGTGGAAACTATCAAATTGAAAACAATCTTGCTATTAATAAAATAACTGTCGCCATACTTGAGTGATAAAAGCTCTTATTGCAGAAAACGGTTCAGCCTCCACCACTGAATTCTTGCCGGCAAGGTTTAGATGGTGAATATGATTACGCAATTCAACATAACTTTTGGTTAGTTTTTCACCAATTTCCGGCGTGATAACTTGATATTTCACCATATCCTCAAAAATACGTACATTATCAGACCAAGTTGTTAATTCTGGTATCTTTGGAGCGTTTGCTAGCATTAAAAACTGTGCGATAAACTCAATATCGGTAATACCACCACGATCTTTTTTAATATCAAAATAGCCCGCTTCCGTGTGTGATAAATGTTGATACATTTTTTCTCGCATTTCTCGTACATCAATCTTCAGTTGATTTATCTCTTTTTCTGTAGATAACACATCGTGACGAATCTGTGTAAATTGTTGTCTCATAGTGGTTTCACCAAAAACTGGTCTTGCTCGCACCAAAGCCTGTTTTTCCCACGTCCAAGCTTCATTTAATTGATAATCGTGAAAGGCCTTTATCGAACTGACCAATAAGCCTGAACTACCGGAAGGTCGTAAACGCATATCTATTTCATATAAAATTCCTGAATTTGTATGAATACTGAAAATACTATTTATTTTTTGTGCTAAACGTAAATAGAACTGTCCGCTATCAATATTTCTTTTACCACCGACTGTTTCGCTATTTGCTGGTGCATCATAGAGGAAAACTAAGTCCAAATCTGATTTATAGCCTAATTCGATACCCCCCAATTTGCCGTAACCAACCACTAAAAAACCTTTGTCATTATTTTGTAAGTGGTTAGGTGTGCCAAAACGTTGTGTAACCTGACGCCAAGCAAGATTAACTACACTGGCAATAATCGCTTCCGCTAAATAAGTTAAATGATCGCTTACTTTCATCACTGGCAAAGCACCTAGAATATCAGCAGCAGCTACTCGTAACTGCGTTGCTAATTTAAACTGACGCAAAACATCAATTAATTGTTCTTCATCTTCTTGAGGAATTCGTATCAAATAATGTTCTAATTCTGCTTGGTATTGACTAAATGGAGGTGGAGATAATAACGTATTAGGATTTAATAACTCATCCAATAACAATGGATAGTCAGCAATTTGTCGAGCAACAAAAGGTGATGCGCCACATAATTTCATTAATAATACGCGTGAATTTGGATTCTCATACAATAATTCAAGATAAGTCGTTCTGGTCGCAATTTTGGCAATAATTTCTAAAATACGAGGAAGCAATACTGTTGCATCTTTCATAGCCAACATCTCATCAAATAAAATTGGAAGTAATTGTTCCAACACATCTCGACCACGCACACCAATTGATTTACGTAACATTTCTTGTTTGAACTGCCACATATGATCGGCAATTTCTTGCTGATGAGATAAATTTAATTTGTCCAATAGTGTCATCACATCCTGATGATTAAAATTGATGCCTAGAAAATCTTGCCAATCACTTTGATATTCCTCACTTTTTTCATCCTCTTCACCAATTAAGTGGCTGAACACCTGACGTACATTTTGTTGATGCTGACTTAACACTTGATAAAAACTGTCCCAGTCATAAATCGGGTATTCAATAGTAACTAATTGATGCTGCTGGTTAAAATAGGTAAAAACTCGACAGGCATCAATTAAACGCTGTTTATCCTGTTCATTGGTTGGTAATAATTGTGTCTGTTGATCGTTAATCGCTTGTAGAATATTTTCCACTCGACGCAAAAAAAGGTAAGCATGAGATAAGTGGGTTGCTTCAAGTGGCTGTAGTAAATTTAATTCAACCAATTTCGGTAAAATTCGGAGTAACTCTCTTTGTTGTAATGCCTTTTCTCGACCACCACGAATCAGTTGGAATACTTGTACGATAAACTCAATTTCACGAATACCGCCAGCACCAAGTTTAATATTATCCACTAAGCCCCGTCGTCTTACTTCAGCATTGATTTTCTGTTTCATATCACGCAGCGATTGAATGGCACTAAAATCAATATAACGCCGATAAACAAATGGGCGTAGCAACTGGCTTAAATAATGGTGATTCGGATCATTGGCATCTTCACCCATAATGCGCGCTTTAATCATCGCATAACGTTCCCAATCACGCCCTTGTTCTTGATAATAATCCTCAATCGAGGCAAAACTTAATGCTAATGCGCCGGCTTCGCCGAAAGGACGCAGGCGCATATCAACGCGATAAACAAAGCCATCAATGGTAGCTTGATCCAACGCTTTAATAAAACGTTGCCCCAAACGGATAAAAAATTGTCCATTATCGATACTTCTTCTGGCACCTACCGTTACACCGTGATCCGGATAAGTGAAAATCAGATCAATATCAGAAGAGAAATTTAACTCTCTGCCACCCAATTTCCCCATTCCCAAAATAATGAGTGGTTGAGCTTCTCCTTCAGCATTAGTCGGTGTACCCAATTCAACACAGAGCTTTTTATAAAGCCAATCTTTGGTTACCACAATAATCGCTTCCGCTAATTCGGAAAGCTGATGAAAGATCTGTTCAACACTGGCAAGATTTAAACTTTGACAAAAACTCAATTTAGCCATTTCGCAATGACGAAAACGACGCAAAATTTGATACAGATTGTTTTCATCATCTACTTTTTCCAGTTGTACGAGTAAATGCTGTTGATACGATCCACAATCTGTAAACTGCGGTAATTGTAGTAACCATTGTTCGAAAATAGTTGGGTATTTCTGTAAAATTTCTGCGACAAAATCAGAAAAATAGATAGCGGTTGCAATCTGGCGAAGATTTTTCGGTAAATTTTCCAAGGTAATTGGAAGTTGATAATGATCTTTTAAGGTTGAATTTTGTAACAGATCAAATAGACGCTGTTGTTGCATTGAGGAGAGTTGCATAGCGGTATCCTTTTTGTTTTTCTTTGCAAAAAGAATACACGCTTTTTGCACGATTTTGGAAATTTATTCGAGATTTTTTACCCTACCTCCTGTTTATTTTAAGAAGTTAGGAATATTTTTCTCATATTCCGCAATGGCGTTTTCGTGCTGTAGGGTTAAGCCGATGTTGTCTAAGCCGTTTAATAGGCAATGACGGCGAAATTCGTCCAGTTCAAAAGGATAGACTTTTTCACCTACAGTTACCGTCATTTTTTCTAAATCGACATCAATCGCTTTCCCCGGGTTTGCCCACACCCATTGGAAGATTTCTTCGACTTCTTCTTCGCTTAAACGAATTGGCAACATATGATTATTTAAGCTGTTGTTATAGAAAATATCCGCGAAACTTGGCGCAATCATCACTTTGAAGCCATAATCTGCCAATGCCCAAGGAGCGTGTTCACGGGAAGAACCACAGCCAAGATTTTTGCGTGCCAATAAAATGCTTGCCCCTTGATATTGCGGATAGTTCAGCACGAAATCAGGATTAGGCTGTGTGCCTGCCGCATCAAGATAACGCCATTCGTGGAATAAATGTTTGCCAAACCCTACGCGGGTGATAGCTTGCAAAAATTGTTTTGGGATAATGGCATCGGTATCTACATTTGCCACATCTAAAGGCACGACAATGCCTGAATGCTGTTTAAAGCCTGCCATAATTTCTCCTTAAAGTAATTCCACTTGACGAATATCAACAAATTTGCCGAACACTGCCGCCGCCGCTGCCATTGCGGGGCTGACTAAATGCGTGCGTCCGTTACGTCCTTGGCGACCTTCAAAGTTGCGGTTACTGGTGGAGGCACAGCGTTCCCACTCACCAAGTTGATCGTCGTTCATTCCTAGGCACATTGAACAACCTGGGTTACGCCACTGCGCCCCTGCTTCGATAAAGATTTTATCTAAGCCCTCTTTTTCTGCTTGCTCTTTAACAAGACCTGACCCCGGAACGACCAATACGCGTTTTACGTTATCGGCAACTTTACGTCCTTTCATTACCGCTGCTGCCGCACGCAAATCTTCAATGCGGGAGTTGGTACAAGAGCCGATAAACACTTGATCTACAGGTACTTGGGTTAAATCGGTGTTGGCGGCTAAGCCAATATAAGCCAGTGCTTTTTCAGCGGAAGCTCGCACCACCGGATCGCTTATTTCCCCAGGATTTGGCACGGTTTGATCAATACCGATCACCTGTCCTGGATTCGTTCCCCAAGTTACTTGCGGCGAAATCTCTTTCGCGTCTAACACCACTACGGTATCAAAATGGGCATCATCATCGGTTTTTAAGGTTTTCCAATAAGCCACCGCATCGTCCCAATCTTTGCCTTTCGGTGCATAAGGGCGACCTTTCAAGTATTCAAAGGTCGTTTCATCTGGGGCGATTAAGCCCGCTTTCGCACCGAGTTCGATCGCCATATTGCACACAGTCATACGCCCTTCCATTGAAAGATCACGAATGGCTTCACCGCAAAATTCCACAACGTGTCCCGTGCCACCTGCCATTGTAGTTTTGCCGATAATGGCAAGCACAATATCTTTAGCTGTGATACCAGGGGCAACTTTGCCTCGCACTTCGATTTTCATATTTTTCGCACGGCTTTGCTTTAAGGTTTGGGTGGCTAAAACGTGTTCCACTTCTGATGTACCAATCCCAAACGCTAATGCACCAAATGCACCGTGCGTTGCAGTATGGGAATCGCCACAGACAATCGTCATTCCCGGTAAGGTTAAACCCTGCTCAGGTCCCATAACGTGGACAATCCCTTGCTGTTTGGTGTTCATATCAAACAATTCAATGCCTGTATTGGCACAGTTTTTCGCAAGTTCCAGCACTTGGATTTTCGCTTGCCCCTCAAGTTTATTCACATCACGCACTTGGGTTGAAATGCTATGATCCATTGTTCCAAAGGTTTTCCCCACTTGGCGAACTTGGCGATTCGCCACTCGCAATCCGTCAAAGGCTTGCGGACTGGTTACTTCGTGAATCAAATGGCGGTTGATATACAAAATCGGCGTTTCGCCTTCTGCTTCATAGACGACGTGGGCGTCAAATAATTTATCGTATAGGGTTTTTTTCGTCATTTTATAATCTCTTGTTTAGAATCTCCCCCTAACCCCCTCTTTATTAAAGAGGGGGGATTTTGTGAGAGATTTCATTATCAGTTTCTCTTATTTATCCCTTATTGATAGAAAATAACTAAGTTATTTCACTTATCAATTTCCCCTCTTTATTAAAGAGGGGGTTAGGGGGAGATTTTATTATCAGTTTCTCTTATTTATCCCTTATTGATAGAAAATAACTAAGTTATTTCACTTATCAATCCCCCTCTTTAACAAAGAGGGGATTTTGTGAGAGATTTCATTATCAGTTTCTCTTATTTATCCCTTATTGATAGAAACTAACTAAGTTATTTCACTTATCAATTCCCCCTCTTTAATAAAGAGGGGGTTAGGGGGAGATTTCATTATCAGTTTCTCTTATTTACTCCTTATTGATAGAAACTAACTAAGTTATT
>NZ_JTJP01000033.1:0-53795 GCF_001678575.1 Gallibacterium genomosp. 1 | reverse complement strand
CGGTAATGCCCAGGTGTACGGTAATGCCGAGGTGTACGGTAATGCCGAGGTGTACGGTAATGCCGGGGTGTACGGTAATGCCGAGGTGTGCGGTAATGCCGAGGTGTGCGGTAATGCCGAGGTGTGCGATGATGCCGAGGTGTACGGTAATGCCAAGGTGTGCGGTAATGCCAAGGTGTACGGTAATGCCGAGGTGTTCGATGATGCCGAGGTGTGCGGTAATGCCAAGGTGTGCGGTAATGCCGAGGTGTGCGATGATGCCGAGGTGTACGGTAATGCCAAGGTGTGCGGTAATGCCAAGGTGTACGGTAATGCCAGGGTGTGCGAGAGATCTGATATTGTATGGTTTTCGAATGTTGGTACGGAGTACGGCACATTAACCGTATTTAAAACTAAGCAAGGAGTATTGTGGGTCACTAGAGGCTGTTTTAGTGGTTCTGTTGAAGAGTTTTTGAAAAAATCCGCAGAAGTACACGATGAAAAAACCAAAAGAGAATATCAGCTTTTGATCGAAGTGGCTAAATCCAGATTGGAGGAAACACAATGAGCACCTGGAAATACGACAGTGATGAAGATTACTATGAATCGCTCTCCATTAACCACGACGATCAAGAATATGACGGCGATGATGATGATTTTGATCCACGAGAATGTGATCGAGCAGCTGAGATGTGGGAAAGACAGTTTTTAGATAATTTTTATTACAGATAAGCCTAGATTTTTCTAGGCTTTTATTTTAGGAGCAAAAATGTGTGAATGTATTGATAGTTACAAGTTAAAACTAACTGAATATTTGATTCAACAAGGTGTTGAATTGATTGGAGGAATATCTCTTAACACAGTATTCCCAACCAAAAACTGGGAAATCATTGGAGAAAGAACGGTAGTGGAAGTTGAGTATGTTGAGAAAGTAACTTCAAAAAATGGGAAAGTGCGTGAAGTAAAACGCAAAACAAGAGTCATTAATGATTACTGCCCATTTTGTGGTAGCAAATACGAATAAAGGAGCAAAAAATGAAATTCACACTAGAGCCGATTTACCTTATTGCCGCATTAATCATCGCCGTTGTCTTAGGCATTAGTTGCCAACCGCAACCCGTCAAAGCACTGGAAAAAGACACGGATTATTACGACCACACGCTCAACCTTGAAACTACCTTAAGCGAGGAACAGCAACAATGGCAACAATGGGCAAAAGAAGAATGGGAAAAGGAACACGGCAATTTACAAACACCGCTCACACCGGCACACGAAGCGGAAATTAGAGTGCGATTAGCGGAGGGGGTGAGATGATGGATATTTTTGAACAGCTTAATCAACAAGCGAAACAGCTTAACCGCCAACGGCTTGAAATGTTATTTCATCAACTCACGTTAGCTTTGCATCAGTATAAAACGGATCCACAGTGGAATAACTACTTTACTGAGCTTTTAGCTCATTACGAATATAACGACATTGTCAACGCAATACACCACTTACCAATTGATGAACAAGAGCGAGAGGGATTGTTACATCTACTAGAGATTAATCAATTCCACCTCGTGCAAGAAAACGAAATCGCAGACCACAGAACCTTTAACCAATTCAAATAAGAGGATAATAATATGGCACTTAAAATCATTTCATCAAAACAATCTATCGAAGTAAAAAACATCACTATCTGTATCTATGCTCCCCCAGCTTATGGAAAAACATCAACCGCATTTACAGCAAAAAATCCACTGCTGCTAGACTTCGATAATGGAGCATATCGTTCTCAATTCCGTAAAGATACGGTACAGATTGAATCTTGGCAAGATATTACAGGCTTAACAGAAGAGGATTTAAAGCCTTACGATACCATTATTATTGATACCGTAGGTCGTGCGTTAGATATGATTACGGTTGATATTCTAAGAAGTAATCAAAAAGGAACAACTAGAAATGGTGGAACTGAATTAAGTCAACAAGGCTATGGCACACTTAAAAATAGGTTTATTTCGTGGTTAAAACTTCTCCGCTCTTTCGGTAAAGATGTCGTTTTACTTTCACATATGACTGAGGAAAGAAAAAATGATGAGTTTGTAGAACGTTTGGATATTCAAGGCGGAGCGAAAAACGAAGTTTATAAAGTGGCAGATTTAATGGGAAGATTAGTCTTAAATGGCAATCAAAAAGTTCTCGATTTTAACCCTAGCTCAACAGGCTTTGGTAAGAACCCAATAGGCTTACCTGTGATTGCTGTACCTAACTTTAAAGTTGAGCCTTTGTTCTTAGCGAATATTATCGAGCAAGTGAAAGCAGAATTAAATAAACAATCTGATGAAGCTATCAAGGAACAACAAGAACTTGATGAGGTGCACGCTAAATTCAGCGTTTTGTTAAATCCTGAAGAGTTTAACGAAATGATAGATCCAGATATGCCAACTTTACATAAGCAGCTATTAATGGATTATGCGAAAAAACAAGGAATTACTTTCAATAAAGAAAGCAAACAATTTGAAAAGGTCGCCGCATGATAAGAATCTCCGCAACAACATTAGAAGCCTACCGAAGATGGCTTGATAACGAAGATGCAACCATAGAAGATATGGTTGCTTATCTTGATAGAAAAATAGAACCTACTAAAGCAATGATGGCTGGCACTGCTTTTCATAAACTGCTTGAAACAAAACAGGGTAATCTAACAGTAGAAACAGTTGATGGTTTTACTTTTGATTTTAGCGAAATTGATAGTGATGTTTATATTCCAAAAATCAAAGAGTTTAAATTCACGGTTATGAGAAGAATTCTTGATGAAGATGTGACATTTGTTGGTGTTGTTGATGCGATGGATAGCAACACTGTTTTCGATCACAAGCTAACCTCATCAATAGATGTCGAAAAGAATTATGAGCCATCAATGCAATGGCGAGCGTATCTATCTTGGCTTAATTTAGATCATTTTACCTACAATCTTTTTAGACAGTATAACCCTGCTGCTACTCCTGATACCTTTCTGATTAAAGAAGCTGTTACTGTATCATTTCACAGATATGAAGATATGGATCTAGATGTTGAGAATATGGCAAAAAGTTTAATAATTTTTATTAAGGAGTACGCTCCACACCTAATTAATAGGGGGTAAATAATGGCAGGCGTAAATCGTGCAATTATATTAGGGAATTTAGGACAAAACCCTGAAATCCGCACAATGCAAAACGGCGATCTAGTAGCTAATATCAGCGTAGCAACTAGTGAGCGTTGGCAAGATAAACAGAGCGGAGAATGGCGTGAGAATGTGGAATGGCACAGGATTATATTATTTAGACGATTAGCGGAAATCGCCGAGCAATACCTTAAAAAAGGTTCAAAAGTCTATATTGAGGGCAAGCTCAAAACCCGAAAATGGCAAGACAAAAATGGGCAAGAACGCTACATCACAGAAATTCAAGGCGACAGCTTGCAGATGCTAGATAGCCGTCAAGAGGGGCAAAACGCACAGGCTAACGCACCGACACAACAAGCACAAGCCAACAAGCCGAATGCTTACGCACAAGCAAAAAACGGCACTTACACCCCACCGCCACCAGCTGATTTTGATGATGAGATGCCTTTTTAATGGAGGATAAAAATGAACACATTAAAGTTTTGTGACGTGACTTTAATTGATGGACATAGAGCGTGGATTAATTTTCATGAAATTGAATGTATTGAAGATTGCTATATTCGCTATGACGAAGAAACAGATAGTTTTATAGAAGGTCTTGACCGTACGTTTAAAAAAATAACTAAAGTTATAATGAAAAGTGGTCGTATCTATTATGTGGAATTTACTTTAGATAGTTTTGACGATAAGTTTTATATTTCAAAACATTACAATCATTTCAACCTAGATTTAGACAAAAGCGCCCTCAAATGAGGGCTTTTTTACGAGGAGAAAATGAACACAGACCTACTCAACGAGCGAGCAAAAACGCACGGCGATTTTACCAGCGGTGCAGAAACCTTTTATCACCTGATAAAACCGATCATCGAAAGCCAGCTTTTTGAACGCAACAAAGTCAAAGCCTACGCCGCCACAATGATTGCCGCCAAACTCACCCGAATTTGCAACGGTGATGAAACCTTCCCCGACCACTGGGACGACATTATCGGCTACGCTCAATTAGCCACCGGTAAGCAATTTGAACCACAGCAAGTGGTAAGTGTGCCGGTTGTGGATTATATAGAAAAGCCTAACCCAAACAGTTAGGCTTTTCCGAACAGTTGAGAAGTTATGAATGGGCTTGTTTAAGTAACAAAATTGCTTGTTCTAATATCTTTCCTTTTGAAATACCAAGCTCAACAGCAAGCCTATCTATTTCATCTGAAACAGATTGTGGAATTTTAAAAGACTTCGTTACAATGCCCCGCTTTGCCTCGCTACGAGCATTTATTTCGGTTCTTGACAATGCCATAATTATTCCCTATGATTTGAAGAACTGGGGGACTGGTACTCCCCCAGTAAGTTATCAGATTAATAAACTGGCAAAGACCAGAGTAATAAAACGATAACTAGGATAATACGGATTAACATATTATTATCCTCTTCGTTATCGTGAGGATTAAGCCTCACACTCACTTTCAAGCTATCCCTTGAAAGTGAGATTATTATAATGTATGTTTACATACAAGACAAGTAATATTTTAAGAAAGCCTGCAATGTTTATTGTGGGCTTTTTATTTGACACCGCCCAAACTTCGGATTAAGATAACCGTACTTACAACGTTCAGCGGTTTTCCGCACCCGATAGCATAGCGGTTTTTTTATCCCTAAAATCTACCTATACAGATCTGTATAGCTAGAAATTCAATATGATCGGGGCGAGAGAGCGATATACAATACATCTGAATAAGCTCCGCCGTCTGAACGCGGTAAGTTGACCCCCGATCACCCTACTTATTGATCGGAATAATTTAACTTAAATTCGTTCAGAGGCATAAAATGTCAAACTTACAAATCTTATCAAATCAAATTCGTAAAAATGGAAATCTATATTCATTAAACGATCTTCATATTGCTAGTGGTAGTGAAAACAAACATCGTCCAGCTTTATTCATTCGACTAGAAACAACCAAAGAACTCATTGCGGAAATGGAAAATGAAAACCAACCACGCAATACTATTTTGGTTGTAAAAAATGGCTTAGGTTCATACGCTTGCAAAGAGCTAGTTATCGCTTACGCTGCTTGGATAAGCCCAGCTTTTCATTTAGTTGTATTACGAGCTTTCTTAAACCAAATTGAATGTAAACCACAACAGATTGCGTTACCAGAACCAGAAAAAACAATCACCCTAAACTGGACGGAAAACGAACTTAAACGATTAGCCTCATTTTGGTGTGCCGCCTTTGAAATGCACCAAATGCTAAAACACATTGAACCAGGATTACGTACGATTGGTTCAAGTTTTGCCTCAACCGTTTATACTCAAGTTAGCGAATATCAATCTACACTTGACCTTATTCACGCACGACTTCAAGTAGATATTGATCCTTTGCAATATACAGACCCACAGAACGCACATTGGCAATATTGCTTAAACACAATCAATAACTACAAGCCGAGAGCGAAACTAATACCAGTTCGTAAATACAACTTCTAACTTAACCAACCGCCTTACCTTACTTTTTAGTGAGGCGGTTTATTGCACCCTAAATTCAGTAAATTGATTAAAGTTTAGTCATTGATTTGACAAAATTATCAAATCAAAAGGTGAAATTATGTTCAGAATTTTAATGATTATCGGCTTATTGTGGTGTGCGTATGAACTCGATTTAGGTTCAGACTGCGACGGGCATTATTGTGGAACAACTACGGATTTAATCACAAAAAACTAGGAGAAAAGAAAATGTTTTGGTTTAAAAATGCAATGATTTACCGCTTAACAAAAGCGATCGACTTCAGCAATCTATCGGCTCAGCTTGGCACTTGCGAATTTACGCCTTGCGGTAGTAGTGAGGCAAGTAAATTTGGCTGGATTGCACCACTTAGCACGAGTGAACAGCTCTGCTTTGAGGCTAACGGACAAATTTTACTTGTCGCCCAGCGAGAAGAAAAAATCTTGCCAAATTATGTGATAACCAAAGAACTTGCTAACCGAGTAAAAGCACTAGAAGAAAAAGAAGGGCGTAAACTCAAAAAAGTCGAAAGGCTGTCTATTAAAGATGATGTGGTTGCCTCTCTTTTGCCTCAAGCCTTTACCCGTAGCACCTACACCGCACTTTGGATTGATACGCAAAACCAGTTGATTTATGTGGACGCAGGATCAGCCAAAAAGGCAGAAGATGCGTTAGCGTTACTGCGCAAATCCCTAGGTTCTTTGCCTGTTATTCCACTTGCTTTTGCAAACGACCCAGCACTCACGATGACAAACTGGCTCAATGAAGCACCAGATTGGCTAACCGTGCTAGAAGAAGCGGAATTGATAGGAATAAAAGAAGATAGCGTAGCGAAATTTAAACGGCAAGATTTAGACAGCGAAGAAATTCGCGCTTTGCTTGAGGCGGGCAAATTGGTAACGAAAATCGCCCTAGAATGGGAAAATAATTTGAGTTTTGTGCTTTGTAATGACGACACACTAAAGCGCCTAAAATTTGCTGATGAAATCAAAGAGAAAAATGATGACATTGCAAAAGAAGACATCGCTCAACGCTTTGATGCGGATTTTTTATTGATGACGACAACGTTATCAACACTCACACAACGTTTGCTTGGTGAATTTGGTGGGGAAAAGGAAAAGATATGAATAAGGAAACCTTACACGTACGATACTTTATTTATCACGGCTTACGTTTTATTTCGGAAGATTGTCCCCTACTAAAAGAGCCGGGAGATATTAATTATGCACGTTGGGTTATGTTAATGCACGATGTTCCCGCCACCTTAAGTTTTGATATTGAAGAATATGTTAAACAATTCCCTTTGTATTGTATGTATGAGGGGATTAAACACAAGTTTATTAATGTTTCAAGATTAGGAGATGTATTTATTACTGATAATCTAGAAAGTACATCTTATAACAAACGAGTGTTAATTACCGATTTATATCAATTTTCAAAGGAGAAGTAATTATGTATTTAGACAGTTTTGGTACTGCAATAATGGCAGTATGTATTTTCATAGCAGTTGTTGCTTTTGGTCTAGGTGTGTTAGTAGGTTGGTTATTTTTGTAAGGATAAAGATATGAAACCATTTGATTTAGAAAAAGCATTAGCAGGTGATCCTGTTAAATTGAGAAATGGAAAAAAAGCACTTGTAGTAAATAAAGTCCCTACTTATATTGATGCAAATAATCCTTTAATAGGATATGTAGTAAATAAAGAACATGACAAAATTGAACCAATTACTTGGACATTAGAGGGGCGTTTTCATTCTCAATCAATTATTGATGCTTTTGACATCGTTGAGATGTGGGAAAAGCCAAGAATTATAAATGGGATTGAAGTTCCTCGAGCCGTAACCTTAGATACAGTGGAAAACGCTCAGCTATATTATTTTATTAGTCTTATTTCAAAAGATTTAGTATCTCAAATGGGTGTAGATACTTTTAACGAGCATTGCCGAGAGGCGATTAAACGAGGGTTAGTTTTTAAAACAAAAGAAGATGCTCAAAAAATGGCGAAAGCCCTATTAAACTACAAAGAGGGAAAGAAAATTGAGTGGTTTAATGCAAATGAAAAACAACCTGAACTTGATTCTAAAATTTTATATTATTCTGCAGAAAACGGAATGGGTGTCGGTATAGTTAAAGAAATTAACTATGACTTTATCAATGACGAAGGCAAACCATACAAATTACTTCTCATCTATGATGTAAGCGATGAGACAGAATTTATTACTTCTGCTGAATATTGGATACCAGTACCTCAGCCACCACAAGCCTAACCTAACCAGTTAGGCTTTTTTTTGGAATAAATTATGCAAAAACTCACCAAATCCAAAGCGAGGGTAAGAGCGTTTGGCGAGGTGTACACACCTCAAAAACTGGTGCAAAAAATGACCGCACTTTTACCCAAAGAGAGCTTTGAGCCTGAAAAGAAAATTCTCGAACCCAGCTGTGGCACGGGGAATTTTTTATATGACATCCTCAACCGCAAGCTATGCAAAATCCTCGTAGGCCCAAAGCGTCCTTATTACAAGGTGCTAAATATGTATCAAGCACTAGCGAGCGTGTATGGCGTAGATATTCAACTAGACAACGTGATCGAATGCCAACTTCGCCTCAAATCCCTATTTTACGAACGCCTCGCAATGCTGCACGTTAAGCCTTTTGAATATTTTGTCGATCACGTCTTAATTAACAACATCAGACGAGAAAACGCCCTTGAGGACGCATTCACCTTTATTGATGTCGAGATCGTTTTCAAAGATCGTGATATTGGTATTAAGGTAGAGAAAAATAGCTTTTTGCTTAGCGAATATGAATGCCATTTGCAACAGAACACCTTTCAACTTCAAGCCGTGCGATTGCTGGCGTTTGAAGATGATATTGGCATTACTCATAACACGCAATAATCTAACGCCCACTAGTGGGGCTTTTTGTTGGAAGGAATATAAATAACGATGAAAAACATATGCTATTGGTTATAGCAATGCTTTACCTATTGACACTAGTTGCCATTGTAGGACTGCCAGTAGCAATAGTTGTGTGGGTGATCAAATGGGTATGGGTAAGTTAATTGAAAAGTTTAAATGGAGATAATATGGATAGAATATTAAGACTAAAAGAAGTTAGCCAAAAAACAGGCTTACCAAGATCAACCATCTATGCAAAAATAAAGCAAGGGACTTTCCCGTCACAATTAAAACTAGGGCCTAGAGCGTCTGGGTGGCGAGAAAGCGAATTAGATTTATGGATTGAACAACGGCAATCAAATTTCTCTTGCTCCTAATAAACACGGCCTCACGGAAGCCTTTTCTACAAAATCCCCCCACCACTCAATATATTGACGCTTTTGCTTTTCGTACGTACTGCGATCATAAGCCGTACGGACTTTGTCGCCTTTAACGTGCGAAAGCAAAGCCTCAATAATTTCCACATTAAATTCATTTTCATTTAATGCCGTGCTGGCTATCGATCTAAATCCGTGAGCACATAAAATCCCTTGATAGCCCATTTTCCGCAACGCTTTATTAATGGTTTCACTACTCATATTTGTTGTTAAATTCCCGTTTTTAGGGAATACAAAATCACAATGCCCCGTAATTGGGCGCATTATGTTCAGAACATTTATTGCTTGTTTCGACAATGGAACAAGATGAGGGCGTTTCTTACCTTTCATCCTTTCTTTTGGAATAGCCCAAACTGCATTATCAAAATCGATTTCCTTCCACATTGTGCCTGCCGCCTCACTTGGTCTTACCATTGTGAGCAATTGCCATTCTAATAAGCAACGTGTTTGTAACTGGATATTGGCTTTATTGACAGCCTCTAAAAATTGAGGCAATTTATCAGGGTGAATAGAGGGGCGATGCTGTACCTCCCCACTAGGGAACAACTCTTGAATATTCGCTGTTGGATTAAACTGAATTAAGCCACCATTTACCGCAAAACGCATAATTTCATTCAGACCTCTAATGACCTTTTTTAACATCTCAAATTTCTTCTCATCAGCTAATTTTTGCAATTTCATTCTTGTAAAAGGTGCTGTGATTTCTGATATAGGCATATTCCCTAAGTGAGGAAATAAATGTAGCTCCAGCAATCGCCACTGATCTCTCATCGTGTCCGCTTCAACTTTAGACGATTTCATCTTTCGCCAATCTTGAGCCACACTGATTAACGTATTACTTTGATTAAAAACGGCTTGCTCTTTCTGCTTAAAAATATAATCCTGCGGATCTATACCTTTTGCTAGTAACGAGCGATATTCATCTCGCTTAGTACGAGCTTCTAACAATGATATTTCCGGATAACTTCCCAACGATATTAACTTACGCTTTTTAAGTAAATCGTAATAATTAAATCGCCATAGTTTAGAACCGTTAGTTTTAATCAACAAATACAGCCCCTGCCCATCTGATAGTGTATAATCCTTTTCTTTAGGTTTTGCCGTTGAAATTTTAGTATTATTTAACTGTATGATTTGTCTAGCCATTTTTGCCCTATAGTTATACAACTAAAAACTAAGTTATACGATATAAGCTCATTTTAGTTATATCGTAGTTATACGGTATAACTAATCGATAAAATCGGTATAACTAAATGTATAACTAAAATAGCTAGATTTCAATAGACATTTTTAGACCTTATTAGACACTAATTTTAAAATTAGTATTGAAAAATAAGGATTTTTAGACATTTTGGGATATTATCAGAGTATAGAATGGCGGTGAGAGAGGGATTCGAACCCTCGATAGAGTTTCCCCTATACACACTTTCCAGGCGTGCTCCTTCAACCACTCGGACATCTCACCATTTTGAGGATTTCATTCAGAAATTAGGTGCGCAATATATTCACTTTCCGACAAATCGTCAAGCATTTTCGGCAAAAATGACGACAACTGCTTAAAAAAGGGGCTGATTTTACTCAGCCCAAATGCTCTACTTATCTTTACTAGCAAAAAATCGAATAATTACAAACTCTTTTGCGAATTGAAATGATCAACCGCAACATCAAACCGTTCCGCAACATCTTTCGCCACCGGAGAAAATAATGATGAAGTAACGGTAACAACTGAGCAGGCTAAAAAGCCTGGAATAATTTCATAAAGATTGGCAATATCCGTCCAATTTAAAGTTTGCATTAATGGTTTCCACGCCACCACCGTTACTGCGCCGGCAATCATTCCCCATAATGCCGCATTGGAAGTGATATTACGGTTAAATAAAGACATTATCACCAATGGCCCGAATGAAGCCCCAAATCCTGCCCACGCATAGGAAACCAAGCCCATCACACGTGAATTCGGATCTTGAGCAATCGCAATCGCAATCACGGCAATAATTAACACCATAATACGCCCAACCCAAACCAGCTCTTTACTGGAAGCATTTTTGCGTAAAAAACCGTGATAAAAATCTTCGGTGAGTGCCGCCGAACACATTAAAAATTGAGCGGACAAAGTACTCATAATTGCGGCTAAAATGGCGGATAAGACAATGCCGACAATCCACGGATTAAAAATGGCTTTGGAAACTTCAATGAAAACGGACTCCGCAGAATCCAACATTACACCTTTCACTTCAAAATAAGCCAAACCGAAATAGCCCACTGCACAAGCACCGCCTAAACAAAGTAGCATCCACGTAATACCTATTACTCTTGCTTTTTCTAAGGCTTGTACAGAATTTGCAGCCATAAAACGCGCTAAAATATGTGGTTGTCCAAAATACCCTAATCCCCAAGAAAGTGCTGAAATTACACCAATACCAGAAACATTATACAACCAATTTGAATAAGGAATGCCTGTCTGCTCTGATTTTAATGTTAACGCTGCCGAAATTTCATTCCAACTGATATTCAGCAAAACGATAACTGGAGCCAGTAACAATGCAAAGATCATTAATGAAGCTTGAATTGTATCACTCCAAGAGATGGCTAAATATCCTCCGATAAAAGTATATGCAATAGTAGCTATAGCCCCAAAAATTAATGCCGTACCATAATCAATACCAAGCAGACTTTGGAACAATTTTGCACCCGCTACCACCCCCGAAGCGCAATAAATAGTAAAGAAAAAAAGAATAACAGATGAAGAGATGATTTTTAATGATTTAGCACGATAAGGAAAACGTGCTGCAAAAAACTCAGGCAACGTTAACGCATTACCATAATGTTCAGTGAAAACACGCAACCGTCCTGCGACAATACGATAGTTAAAATAAGCCCCTACCGTTAAACCAACAGCAATCCACGCTTCCGACAAACCAGTAATGAAAATAGCGCCGGGTAATCCGAGCAACAGCCAACCAGACATATCAGATGCACCAGCGGACATTGCTGTTACAAAACTTCCCATTTTGCGTCCACCCAAAATATAATCATTAAAATTTTTTGTCGAGTAATAAGCGTAAATGCCAATACCTAAAATTACAAACAGATATAAACCAAAAGCTGTGTAGATTTGATAATTCTGCATACTTTCCCCCTACTAATAGTGGTTATTGTTCTTCAATAGCCATCAGTGTCGCATTTCCACCTGCGGCTGCAATATTCTCACTATGTGAAAATTCGTGATATAACAACGTGATATCTTGATGTTGTGTCCAGTCATATAGACAGAAAATAAATGGATTATGCTCTGCTAATGCCACTCGTTTTTCTAGACTAATCGGCGAAACAAACACACCTTTTTGATAATATTCGTTCGGTTTACGTGCAGTTAAATCTGGTAAACTATATGTTAACAATAGATTATCTTCTTCCACTACCACTTTAAAACCGGAGCGTTGTAAATACTGATATGCCGACATCAAACGTGCGACATCGTCACCCAACAACAACACTGATGTTGTTTTATAATTAATTATATTCAATTCACCGGTAATGCTTGGCAATGTTTTCGGTACTTCAGCCAACGAAGAATAATATTGTGCGGTTCGAGTCAAACGCTGAACATATAATTCACCACCAGCTTTCGGCCCAGTTCCAGATAAACCGTGTCCACCAAATGGCTGCACACCAACTACCGCACCAACGATATTACGATTGATATAGAAATTACCGCATTGTAGATTGTCTTCGACCATTTTTATTGATTGCTGGATACGGCTATGGCAACCGCCGGTCAGCGCATAACCTTTCGCATTAATCTCTTGTAACAAAGCGGCAAGATCCTGCGGTTTATAACGTACAAAATGCAAAATCGGCCCGAAAACTTCGTGTGTAATCTGTTGCAATGAGCCAATCTCATAAATTGACGGCGCCACAAAATAGCCAGATGTCGGTGCAAACAATTCAAAATGGCGACGTGCGATTTTACGCACACTTGCTTGATAATCAAGTAGTTTTTGTTGAGCTTCTTGATCTATCACTGGTCCAATATCAGTATTAAGATATCTTGGATCGCCTATTACCAGTTCTTGCATTGCTTCTGTAAGCATTTGATATAAACGGTCGGCAATATCTTCTTGCACCAACAAAATACGCAAAGCGGAACAACGTTGCCCTGCTGAATCAAATGCTGAACTAAGTACATCTGTAATCACCTGTTCTAATAATGCAGAAGAATCTACTACCATCGTATTTAATCCACCAGTTTCTGCGATAAATACCGGATGATTTTCACGGGTAATCAACTGTTTATTAATTAAATGTGCTACCTCTGTTGAGCCGGTGAACATTACCCCGTTAAACGGCTGTGCAACCAATGCCGCACCTAAATCACCATTGCCCAATGTTAATTGTAATGCATCACGAGGAACGCCCGCTTGATGCAACAATCTCACCGCATAATAGGCAATAATTGAGGTTTGTTCAGCCGGCTTAGCCACTACACTATTTCCAGCAGCTAACGCTGCCGCGATTTGTCCTGTAAAAATTGCTAATGGGAAATTCCAAGGTGAAATACATAAAATAGTACCCAATGGCGGAGCTAACATCTTATTTTCTGATAATAATCGAATTTGCTCTGCATAGTAACGCAAGAAATCTATCGCCTCTCTTAACTCTCCTATCGCATTCGGCAACGTTTTACCGGCTTCCTCAATTGCTAATTTAATCAATAATCCGAAATTCTGTTGATAAAGATCAGCTGCTTTTTCTAAAATTTCAGCTCTTTCTTGTGCTGTTTTTTCGTTCCATTTACTCTGTTGTGCTGCACAGAAAACCTCTGTAGCGGATGAAGTGGACATAAAATCAGCTGTTGCTAATCTATCCGCTAATAGTGCTGGGTTAGTAACTTTATAGCTCTGTGAAACATCCGTATCTATTGCACAAAGAGAATGAACATCATCATATTCAGCTTTATTTAACGCCTGTTCCAATAACATCAAATCTATTTCATCATTTAAATTGAAACCTTGAGAATTTTTTCGTTTTGGGAATAATTCTGCTGGTAATTTAATCGCTTTATTCGGCAAACCATTAAATTTCTTTACCTTTTTCCAAGGCGCCTCAATTAACTCATCAATAGAAATATTGTCATCAATTAATTGATGTACAAAAGAAGAATTAGCTCCGTTTTCCAATAAACGACGCACTAAATAGGCTAGTAATGTTTGATGAGTCCCCACCGGCGCATAAACGCGAACACGACGGTTAAATTGTTGCGGACCAACAATGTTGTCATACAGCGTTTCGCCCATTCCGTGCAAACATTGAAATTCAAATTCTTTATCCTGACCCAATTCGTAAATGGTTGAGAGCGTCTGCACATTATGGGTTGCAAATTGTGGATAAATCACATCCTGCGCTGCCAGTAATTTTTTGGCACAGCTGATATAAGAAATATCACTATGCACTTTTCTGGTGTACAACGGAAAACCGGAAACGCCTTCCGTCTGTGCCCATTTAATTTCACTGTCCCAATATGCGCCTTTTACCAAACGCACCATCATTTTGCGTTGATAACGGCGATTCATTTCAATAATGTAATCCAACACAAACGGACAACGTTTTGAATAAGCCTGAACCACAAAGCCGATACCATCAAAGCCGGCCAAGTCAGGATCTTGCAACAGTTTTTCTAATAAATCTAAAGAAAGTTCAAGTCGGGAAGCCTCTTCCGCATCAATATTCAAACCGATATTGTACTGTTTTGCCAATAAAAACAGTTTTTTCAATCGAGGATAAAGTTCATCCATTACCCGCTGTTGTTGCGAACGGAAATAGCGTGGATGAATAGCGGACAGTTTCACCGACACGCCATTGGAATCATACAATGAGCGACCTGCCGATTGACGACCGACCGCATCAATCGCCTCCACATAATCTTGCATATATCGGTCGGCATCCGTCATTGTCATTGCCGCTTCGCCCAACATATCAAAAGAGAAACGGTAGCCCATTTTTTCTCGAGGAATAATGTTTTTTAATGCCTCTTCCATTGTTTCGCCGGTAACAAATTGATTGCCCAAAATGCCCATCGCTTTTTCAATCGCTAATTTCATTAGCGGCGCAGATAAACGAGAAAAACTTTTCATTAATGCCGAAGAGAGTGCTTCTTCACTCAAAGAAGCGCTGATTTTACTGCCTAAAAGCAGACCGTAACTGGCAGCATTGGTAAATAATGACCCCGATTTTTTAATATGAGAACGCCAATTACCAAGCTGTAATTTATCGTTAATCAATGCATATCTCGTTTCCGCATCCGGAATACGCAACAACGCCTCCGCCAGACACATCAAGGCAATACCCTCATCACAGCCTAAAGAAAATTCGTGCATCAAGGCATCAACGCCGTAATGTTTCTGTTTTTTGGCACGCACTTTCATAATCAGTTCGCGCGCAACATTATCGATACGATGTTGTTGTTGTTCATCAAAAGATAATGTGGCGAGCAAGCGTTGTACCGCTTCCTGCTCCGAACAGGCATAATGTTGACTGATTAATTGACGTAATTTTGATTTTTGGCTGAGATCATTGGCATATTGGTAATTCATTTTTGCTCCGCAAACACGTATTGTTAATTAACTGTTACGAATTTAAAGTAATCACCACAAATAATAAAGTGCATTTGTTTAAAACTGTGACACATTTCAAATAATTTATTAACAATAAATAAACATTTATTTTTATTATGACTTTTGTTGTGATTTCTTGATTTTAATGACCACTTTTTACCCACTTATTTAAACTTAGTTAAATATACCTTGACAAAGAAAGGTTTTTATCTACTAAATAAATGCGTTTTTCAATAAAAACGATGGCAAACACACACAACTTGGAGAAATTATGAAAAAATTAACTAAGCTATCACTTACCGTGTTGGCACTCTCTCTTTCTACCACTGCATTCGCTGCACCCAAAACATTAGTTTACTGTTTAGAAGCCTCCCCTTCAGCATTCAACCCACAATTAGTAACAGACGGCGCCTCCATTGATGCCAGCGGACAAGCCATTTATAACCGCTTAACCACTTTTGAACGTGGTAAAACTAATGTAATCCCGTCATTGGCAGAAAGTTGGGATATTTCAGATGACGGCAAAGTGTACACTTTCCATCTCCGTAAAGGCGTAAAATTCCAATCAAATAAACTCTTTAAACCAACTCGTGATTTTAACGCTGACGATGTGTTGTTCTCATTTAATCGTCAATTAGATAAAAATAATCCATATTACAAAGTTTCCGGCGGAACTTATGAATATTTTATCGGTATGGATATGCCGAATATCATTGATAAAATTGAAAAAATTGATGATTACACCGTTCGCTTTACTCTAAAAGCACCTAATGCACCGTTCCTTGCTAATGTCGCGATGGACTTTGCTTCTATTCTTTCAAAAGAGTATGCCGATAAAATGTTGGCTTTAGGCAAACCGGATGCAGTCGATACTCAACCAATCGGAACCGGACCATTTGAATTAGTGTCTTATCAAAAAGATGCGTTGATTCGTTATAAAGCCTTTTCTGACTACTGGGAAGGCAAAGCAAAAATTGATCGTCTTGTCTTTGCCATTACGCCGGATCCTTCCGTTCGTTATGCAAAATTGAAAAAAGGTGAATGCCACGTTATTCCTTATCCGAATCCGGCGGATATTGCCGATATGAAGAAAAACCCTGACATTACCGTTCACGAAAAAGCAGGGCTTAACATCGGTTATTTAAACTTTAATGTGACTAAACCGCCATTTGATAATGTTAAAGTACGTCAAGCATTAAGTTATGCGGTCAATAAACAAGCCATTATGGAGGCGGTTTATCAAGGAACAGGTCAAATTGCGAAAAACCCAATTCCACCAACAATGTGGTCTTACAACGATGATATTAAAGATTATGAATACGACCCTGAAAAAGCAAAACAACTTCTAAAAGAAGCTGGTTTTGAAAAAGGTTTCAGTACCGAACTTTGGGCAATGCCGGTTTCTCGACCATATAATCCGAATGCACGTCGTATGGCAGAAATGATTCAGGCTGACTGGAAAAAAGTCGGAGTTGATGCCAAAATCATCAGCTATGAATGGGGTGAATATTTGCAACGTATGCGTAAAGGTGAAGATCCAAGCGGTATGATGGGTTGGAACGGTGATAACGGTGATCCTGACAACTTCTTAGGAACATTATTAAGCTGCGCTGCGAAAGAGCAAGGTTCAAACTATGCTAAATTCTGCTATGAACCATTTGATAAATTAATTCGTGAAGCGGTGCAATCAACCGATTTAGCTAAACGTACTGAACTTTATAAGCAGGCACAAGTGATTTTCAAAGAACAGGCTCCTTGGATCACTATTGCACATTCAACTGTTTATGAGCCGACTCGTAAAGAAGTGAAGAATTACATTATTAACCCATTCTCACTTCATCCGTTTTATGGCGTTGACTTAGAATAATTACAATCGCTATATTATCACTTTTATAATGATAACAACTTTTCTTGCCATCACTTGATGGCAAGAATCTTTTAATTGTTTAATGAGAATCTTATGTTTCGATTTATTTTCAAACGGGTAGCGATGGTGATTCCAACATTTATCGGAATCACTTTACTCACTTTTGCTCTTATTCATCTTATTCCCGGTGATCCAATCGAAATTCGTATGGGAGAACGTGGTTTAAGTCCGGAAGTTCATCAGCAAATGATGCATCAATTGGGACTTGATAAACCTTTACCTGAACAATATTTCGATTATTTAAAAGGCATTGCTCACGGTGATTTCGGCATCTCTTTTAAAAACAATGTGCCGGTTTTAGATGAATTTCTGTCACTCTTTCCGGCAACAATCGAACTTGCCGTTTTCGCAATTTTATTTGCTGTTATTATCGGTATCCCTATCGGGATTTTAGCAGCGATTAAGCGAGGGTCGATATTTGATCACTCGGTAATGGCAATTTCCCTCACTGGCTATTCTATGCCGATTTTCTGGTGGGGATTATTATTGATGTTGTTGGTATCAGTACAATGGAATTTAACTCCTGTTTCCGGTCGCATTGATGCGGAATATTGGGTCGATTCTGTAACCGGCTTTATGTTGATTGACAGCTGGTTATCTGGAGAACCTGGAGCATTTAAATCAGCAGTTATGCATTTAATTCTCCCTTCTATTGTGCTTGGTACTATTCCACTAGCGGTTATTTCAAGAATGACTCGTTCTTCTATGTTGGAAGTACTTGGTGAAGATTATATCCGCACTGCTCGTGCCAAAGGGCTTTCTTCGATGCGTATTATTGTTGTTCACGCACTGCGTAATGCATTAATACCGGTCGTTACTGTAATTGGATTGATTGTTGGGCAATTATTGTCCGGTGCTATCCTTACTGAGACAATTTTTTCTTGGCCGGGAATCGGCAAATGGGTTATCGAAGCAATTCGTGCCAGAGATTATCCAGTAGTACAAAGTGCCGTGTTGATTATTGCCACTATCATTATCATCGTCAATTTATTGGTTGATCTGTTATATGGCGTGGTTAATCCCCGTATTAGATACCGTAAATAAGGATTTCATTTATGTCTACCCTTGAACTTACCGCACCAGCTCCGCGTTCACCGTTACAAGAGTTTTGGTTCAATTTCAGCAAAAACAAAGGAGCTGTGGTCGGTTTAGGATACATTATTATTATTTTTGTCATTAGCTTGTTTGCAGATGTAATTGCACCACACGATCCAATTATGCAGGTTCGTGATGCCTTCCTTCTTCCCCCTGCTTGGATTGACGGAGGAAATTGGAGCCATATTCTAGGAACAGATGACGTAGGAAGAGATATTCTTTCCCGTCTTATCTATGGTGCAAGATTATCTCTTTTCATTGGACTGTTAGTCGTTTCACTTTCTTTTATTTTAGGCGTTACTTTAGGTTTAATTGCCGGTTATTTCGGTGGTTTAGTCGATATGGTCATTATGCGAATTATCGATATTATGTTGGCATTACCTAGCCTTTTGCTTGCAATCGCAATTGTGGCAATTTTAGGTCCATCATTGCTCAATGCCTCATTTGCAATTGCTTTTGTATCGTTACCAAGTTACGTCCGTTTAACTCGCGCTTCGGTTTTAAATGAGATCAATCGAGATTACGTAACCGCTTCCCGTGTTGCTGGAGCAGGGATCTTACGTTTAATGTTTATTACCATTTTACCTAACTGTCTTGCACCATTAATTGTGCAGACATCAATGGGCTTCTCCAACGCTATTTTAGATATGGCAGCACTCGGTTTCCTTGGAATTGGAGCTCAACCACCAACACCGGAATGGGGAGCAATGCTGGCAGAAGCATTACAATTTGTTCAACGTGCTTGGTGGGTAGTCACTTTCCCCGGCTTAGCCATTCTTTTCACTGTGCTTGCCTTTAACCTAATGGGTGATGGCTTACGAGATGCACTTGATCCAAAATTGAAACAGTAGGAGTAATAATGTCGTTATTAACCATCAACAATTTATCTGTTCATTTTGGCGATAAAGATAAACCTTTTAAAGCAGTTGATCGTATCAGTTATCAAGTTGAACAGGGTGAAATTTTAGGAATTGTCGGAGAATCTGGTTCAGGAAAATCAGTGAGTTCGTTGGCAATTATGGGACTAATTGATTTTCCAGGACGCGTGAGTGCTGACCAATTACAATTTGATGGGCAGAACTTATTAAAACTGGATGAAAAACAGAAGCAAAAATTAGTCGGTGCTGATGTTGCAATGATCTTTCAAGACCCAATGACAAGTTTAAACCCTTGTTATACGGTAGGTTTCCAAATTATGGAAGCGCTCAAAGTACATCAAGGAGGAAGTCGCAGAGAACGTCGAGAGCGTACCCTTGAATTATTAAAATTGGTTGGCATTCCTGACCCAAAATCTCGCCTTGATGTTTATCCACATCAATTATCCGGCGGAATGAGTCAACGAGTGATGATCGCAATGGCAATCGCTTGCAAACCGAAATTATTAATTGCTGATGAACCAACTACTGCATTAGACGTAACAATTCAGGCACAAATTATTGATTTACTTTTAGAATTACAGCAAAAAGAGAATATGGCGTTGATTCTAATCACGCACGATTTAGCATTAGTTGCAGAAGCTGCTCATCGCATTATCGTAATGTATGCCGGTCAAGTAGTTGAAGAGGGTTTATCTGAAGATATTTTCCGTGAACCTAAGCATCCTTATACACAAGCATTATTACGCTCCTTGCCGGAGTTTGCCTCCGGAAAATCTCGTTTGCAATCATTGCCCGGTGTTGTTCCCGGAAAATATGATCGTCCACAAGGTTGTCTACTTAATCCTCGTTGTCCGTATGCTACGGATGAATGTCGCAAAAATGAACCACAACTACACAAACTAGGCAACCGTTTGGTCAAATGTCATACACCTCTTGATGTACAAGGAAATCCTCAAAATGTCTGATAAACAAATGATTACAAAAACAACGGCGAGTACGCCTTTATTGGAAGCGATTAATCTAAAAAAATATTATCCAGTAAAAAAAGGGCTTTTCACGCCTGTTCAATATGTAAAAGCACTTGACGGCATTTCATTCACATTACAGCAAGGAAAAACATTAGCGGTTGTTGGAGAATCCGGTTGTGGTAAATCAACATTGGGAAGATTACTAACAATGATTGAAAGTCCGACAGAAGGTGAACTCTATTATCAAGGGAAAAATTTTTTAGTTAAAGATAACGAGATCGTTAAATTACGCCGACAAAAAATTCAAATTGTGTTTCAAAACCCTTATGCATCTCTTAATCCACGTAAAAAAATTGGTACGATTCTAGATGAACCGTTAAAAATTAATACTAATCTAACAAAAGATCAGCGTAAAGCAGCGGTCTTATCAATTATGGATAAAGTGGGATTACGTCCGGAATTTTATGATCGTTATCCTCATATGTTTTCTGGGGGGCAACGTCAACGTATTGCCATTGCTCGTGGTTTAATGTTGAATCCCGATATTGTCGTGGCGGATGAACCTGTTTCTGCGCTGGATGTTTCTGTTCGAGCGCAAGTACTAAATTTGATGATGGAATTACAGGAAAACTTAGGTTTATCCTATGTTTTCATTTCTCACGATCTCTCTGTGGTAGAACACATTTCTGATGAAGTAATAGTGATGTATTTAGGTCGTTGTGTCGAACAAGGCACAACCGAACAAATTTTTGGCAACCCACGTCACCCATATACTAAAGCTTTACTCTCAGCGACACCGAGATTATCACCCGAATTAAGACGAGAACGAATCAAACTTTCCGGCGAATTACCTAGCCCATTAAATCCACCAAAAGGTTGTGCTTTCAATGCTCGCTGCCAGTTTGCCACAGAACAGTGTCGTCAACAACAACCGGAATTAAAAACCTATTCTGACGGAGTAAAAATTGCTTGCTTTATGGTTGATAACAATTAGGCGTTTACGCAAAAAATAAAAGGTCTATAATACGCGCATTCTAATTTATGTGTGTTTAAAAATGATCTCAAAACTTGTTTCTAAAGGGTTTATCTTTGGTTGTATCGGTGCCAGCTTTTATGGATTAAACCCTTTATTTACACTGCCTTTATATGAATTAGGGTTATCTCCCGACTCCGTATTATTCTATCGTTTTAGTGTTGCCAGCTTGATCCTTGCATTTATTATGCGGCAACAAAAAATATCTTTTTCACTCACTAAAGTAGAGTTGATTTCTGTTATTTTCGTTGGGGTAATGTTTGCCATTTCATCACTTACTCTCTTTATGAGTTATCAATTGATTGAAGCCGGTATTGCATCAACTATTTTATTTATCTATCCATTATTAGTAGCAGTGATGATGATAATGTTCTTCAAGGAACGTATTAATTTAATCACTATGCTTGCAATTACGCTCGTAATTTTTGGCGTATCTATGCTATACCAAGACAATGATGGTACCAGTCTTAATCCATTTGGTGTCTTGCTTGTCTTTATTTCAGCCTTGACTTACGCCATTTATATTATTGCAGTTGAAAAATCACCTTTGCATAATCTGCCAATCATTAAATTAACTTTTTACGGCTTGCTCTTCAGTGCATTGGTGTTTTTCCTCCGTTTGGATTTCGGCACACATTTGCAAGTAAATAATTCGTCACAATTTTTTATTAATATCATTGGCTTAGCGATTGTTCCGACCGTGCTTTCTTTGGTGTTGATGAATCAGTCTATTCAAATGATCGGTTCAACCACCGCTTCCATTATCGGCGCATTAGAACCGATTACGGCGCTACTAGTCGGCGTTTTAGTATTCCACGAACAGATGACTGTGCGGATTTTATTCGGCATCATCGCGATCCTTTCTGCGATTGTCTTAACCGTTTCAGGGAAAGAAATTTTACGTTTCTTCGGCGGTCGCCATCACCATTTTAGACATTAAAAAAAAGAGAGGTTGGTATCGCTACCAACCTCCTCAATGTTTACGTCCTTGCGACTTACATATCATTGAAAATGGTCGCCCCCTCTTCCGCCGAGCTGATGTTTTGTCTGAACAGTTTAAACAACTCCCGTCCGGAATATTGATACTCCGCACTCAAATCAATCTTCACTGCTTGACGTTCACTTAAATCAGTTAAACAGTTTAAGTGTCCATGTTCTGCATCAATTTCCAACAGATCGCCATTTTGCACATAAGCCAGCGCCCCTCCCTTAACTGATTCAGGTGTTAGATGGATGATTGAAGGCACTTTCCCCGATGCTCCGGACAAACGCCCATCCGTCACCAACGCCACTTTTAACCCTTGTTCCATTAAATTGCCTAAAATCGGCATTAACTGGTGCAATTCCGGCATTCCTCTTGCCGCCGGTCCGCTGTTACGCACCACAATCACTGCGTCTTGTGTCAATTTTCCTTGTTGATAAGCGTTCACAACGTCTTGTTGAGATTCAAACACCATAGCTGGTGCGGTTAATCGGCGTTTTTCCGGTTGTACCGCACTGATTTTAATCACACCTCGCCCAAGATTACCGGAAACTACCTTTAGCCCACCTTGTGTACTGAACACTTTTCCTTTCTCTGCAATCACATCTTTATCTGAAGTCTGTTCCACTTCCTGATAAACTAATTTCCCTTGTTGTAAGGTCGGCATAGTAAAATAATCCTGCATTGAACCATAAATCGGTGTAGCATCTAAATGCAATAATCCCTGTTCTGCCAGAAGTTTCAGCAATAACGGCACTCCACCTGCTTGATGAAATTGGTTTACATCTGCCGATCCGTTTGGATAAATTTTAGCCAAAAGTGGTACAGCATTCGACAAATCAGAAAAATCATCCCAATTCAGAATAAAACCTGCCGCCTTCGCTACAGCAATCATATGCATTGTGTGATTTGTACTTCCGCCCGAAGCCAATAATGCCACTAAACCATTGACCAAACTTTTCTCATCTAAAACTTTCGCGAGCGGTCTAAAATCACTACTACTTTGACTGATTTTCACCATATGACGGCTAACCATTTCTGTTAACAACGGTCGCATCGGGCTGTTCACCGGCACAAATGCTGCACCCGGCAACATTAATCCCATCGCCTCAAACACAAGCTGATTAGTATTTGCCGTACCATAAAACGTACAAGTTCCGTTGCTATGATAAGCAGCATTTTCCATCTGCTGTAACGCTTCTTTACCTAACTTTCCAGCTGCATACTGCTGACGAATAGCAACTTTTTCCTTATTTGATATTCCAGTTGTCATTGGACCAGTCGGCACAAATGCTGTCGGCAAATGACCATAAGACAATGCCCCCATTAATTGTCCCGGTGCAATTTTATCGCAAATACCTAATAACAATGTGGCATCGAAAGTATTATGACTTAAACCAATCACTGTACTTTGAGCTATGAGATCTCGAGAAAACAATGAAAGATCCATTCCCTCCTGTCCTTGCGTAATACCGTCACACATTGCCGGCACGCCTGCCGCTACCTGAGCAGAATGCCCCATTTGTTCTAATATCTGTTTGATTTGTGTTGGATACTCAAGATAAGGTGAATGTGCACTCAACATATCGTTATAAGCAGAAACAATTCCCACATTGATTTTTGTAAAATCCAAAATTGTCTGTTTCTGTGCAGGACAACAGGTTGCTACTGTATGTGCTAAATTACCACAACTAAGATGGGAGCGACTTTTTCCTCGTTGCAACTGATGTTCAATACGGGCTAAATAACGTTCTCGTGTGTGTCGACTGCGTTCCGCAATTCGTTTAGTTACTTGAGCAATAACAGAATTCATACTGCACCACCTATTCAGCTAAAAATGGCTTAATAGCAGTAGCACAACGATCTACTACCTGTTCAAAAGGTGCATTAATATCAATGTGAATCACATCCGTTTCATCGGCTTGTGGCGTTTCCAATGTTGCAAATTGACTTTTCAACATATCCACTTTCATATAATGACCTTGGCGTTGTTTCATTCTTGATAACACTAAATCAAAATCGCCCTCCAGAAAAATAAATTTCACATCTTCATTGCCCTGTCGGATTTGATCGCGATATTTCTTCTTCAAAGCGGAACAGATAATAATGCCTCGTTCAGATTTTTGTTCCAGACTGAATGCAGCATCTCGAATACGCTCCAACCAAGGAGCGCGATCTTCATCATTCAAAGGGTGTCCATCGCGCATTTTGATGATATTGGCACGTGGATGTAGATCATCTCCATCAATTAATTTCAGTCCTAATTGCTGACTAATTGCCGTACCAATACTTGTTTTTCCTGTACTCGAAACCCCCATTAAGATAAAACTTTTTCCTTTTTGTGCTGTCATTTTCATTCCCCTAGAAACAATCAATTCTTACTAAAATCCATCTACGATAACCACTTACCCCAAATACACTATAAAATTTAGAATTAAATGTTATCGGTAACAATTAAAGATTAAATCTATATTACCTATTTCGTCAATAACTGAAATTATTTTTCTTTGATTTAAGTCATTTTTTATTAAAAACCATTTATATTGATTATTTTATATTCTAAAAAACGAAATTATGCCAAAAAATGAGATCTAGATCTCATTTTAGGAAAAATTGTTTTTACAATTTTATTGTTATCGGTAACATATAAAATAATTAAAATGTTTAGTCTTTTTTAGGGAGAATTCTATGGCTCACGATGCAACTACACTGCTTTTAATTGCACTTGGTGCAATTATTGCTTTATTAATCTTAATTATACGTTTTAAAGTTCACGCTTTTGTGTCCTTAACATTGGTCAGTCTCTTAACTGCTCTTGTTACCGGTACGCCTTATACCAAAATCGTTCCGACAATGCTGAGTGGTTTCGGTAACACCTTAGCCTCTGTCGCTCTATTGGTAGGTTTAGGTGCAATGATTGGTCGTTTATTAGAAATCACCGGTGGTGCAAAAGTACTAGCAGATACCTTAATCAAAATTTTCGGCGAAAAACGCGCACCATTAGCGCTAGGCGTAACATCACTGCTTTTCGGTTTTCCAATCTTTTTCGATGCCGGATTAGTTGTAATGTTGCCAATTATTTTTAGTGTGGCAAAACGCTTTGGTGATTCTACTTTAAAATATGCTTTTCCTGCAGCCGGCGCTTTTGCTGTAATGCACGCTTTTCTACCACCACATCCAGGTCCGGTAGCTTCCGGTGAGTTACTTGGTGTAAATATGGGGCTATTAGTGATTATTGGTTTGCTTACTGCTATCCCAACTTGGTATATCGGTGCTTATCTCTATTCTCAATTTATCGGTAAACGTATTCACGTTGCATTACCAACCACCTTTTTAAGTAAAAATGTGGTTGCTGAAACTGTAAATTCTGAAGTACCAAGCTTTAGAAAAGTTTTATTTATCTTGCTATTACCGCTCTGTTTAATTTTCTTAGATACAGGGTTAAATACTTTAAGTACCATCAAAGTAATTGATGGCTCACAAACTTGGGTTGAAATTCTCAGAATGTTAGGGAAAACTCCTGTTGCTTTATTAATCACATTATTGGTTGCTATTATGTTATTAAAAGGTCAACGTACTAAGGAGCAAATTGAAAAACTTTGCGACAGTGCATTAGGGCCAATCTGCTCAATAGTATTGGTAACAGGTGCTGGTGGTATGTTCGGTGGCGTATTGCGTGCCAGCGGTATCGGCGATGTGTTAGCATCTACTTTATCCAATACCGGTTTGCCTGTTATTGTAGCCGCATTTGTAATTTCAGCCTGTTTACGCGTTGCTCAAGGTTCTGCAACCGTAGCATTAACCACTACCGCTGCTCTTATGGCACCAACTATTGCCGCAACGCCCGGATTAAGTCAATTCGATCTCTGTTTTATCGTGATCTCCATCGCTTCCGGTGCAACTGTGTTATCTCACGTTAATGACTCCGGCTTCTGGTTAATCAGTCGTTTCTTAGAGATGGACACCAAAACTACCTTTAAGACTTGGACTGTTTTGGAAACATTGTTGGGTGTTATCGGTTTTATAATCGTAGCTATCGCCAGCATTTTTCTCTAAGTTTATCAATCATTCACAGTTGGGCGATATGCCCAACTTTTTTCTTGATTCCCACTTTTCAGCCATCAAAAAAAGCGTAAAATGCATCGCTTATTTCCGTATTTGATTTCACAGGTATGATATGTTTTCGTACATATTCCCATTATTACTTTTAGTAATTTCTAACTGTTTTATGACATTAGCTTGGTATAGTCATTTAAAATTTCTACATAATGCGCCAATTTGGCAAGCTATAATTTTTGGTTGGTTTATCGCATTGTTGGAATACAGTTTTATGATTCCGGCAACACGTTATCTCGCAGCACAAGGTTTCTCTTTCGGACAAATGAAAATTACACAAGAAGTGATTACATTGCTTGTTTTTGTGCCATTTCTGATTTGGTTCTTTAAACAACCATTTAAATTGGATTATATCTGGGCTGGGCTTTGTCTGTTAGGTTGCGTCTATTTTGTATTCAGAAGTTAAAAACAGCCGTTTAATGGCTGTTTTTTATAAAATAATTTATTTTATTTAGTTTGCTTCTTGTTGTAGAGCTAATAACGGAATCACCAAATCTTCTTCATCCGCAAGATGACGATAAAGCAACTCACCGCTCTGTTTAATATTATTGATCAGCTGCTCGACCCATTTTTGCTGCGTTTGCGGTACGGGTGTTTGCCGTAAACGTAACAGATCACGATTGACTTCACTTAACCGTTCGGCAATCTGCTGATGATCGTTTTCCAACAGATCGAAACCGGTAGCTAACTTAGGCTGCTGCAAGCGCATTTTAGGAAAATGTTCATCATCCTCTAAACGATGATGTCCGTCCAAATGGCCGTAATGCAAATAGGCTTCGTGCAATAACCGTTGCCGGAACGTTTCCCAATCTAAGTGCTGATCCAAATATTGCTGTCCTAGATGATCTAACATTCCTTGTCCGAAACGTAAGCTATCGTGCATTCCTAACCAACCAGCAGCACCGCTAAAACTCGGCAACATCTGCCATTTTTCAGGTGGAAATTGCTGGAATAGAAAAAGTTGTTCATCTTGCAATAAACTGTTTGGATGAGATGGTTTATAAAGCATCGTTTTTTCTCCTTATTCAGGGCGGATGCCTTAGCAACCACCCATTTTATCAATTTTCAATTTGACCGAATTTACCGGCATTAAAATCGTTCACTGCTTGGCGAATCTCTTCAAAAGAGTTCATCACAAACGGACCATAACCTACAACAGGTTCTTCAATCGGTTCCCCTGCTAACAGCAGAATTTTCAGCTCTTCATCTGCGGCGGTAATGGTTACTTTGCCGGCACTTCTCTCAAAATTGACTAACTGTCCGGCACTCGCCTGCTCGTTATGATTAAAGATCGCTTTACCACGCAAAACCACCATAGAGAGAGATTGGCTTTCCGGTATTTCAATCTCAACTTCACGTCCGGCATTAATCACCATATCCCACACATTCATCTTAGTATAGGTTTTAGCCGCTCCTTGTGTACCTGCAAAATCTCCAGCAATAATCCGTGCATAACCTGCATTATCTGCAAACGCCACTACTGGAATATTTTCCTTAGCAAGATGTTGATAATGTGCTGGTACATTTTTATCCTTACGTGGTAAATTTACCCAAAGCTGTACCATCTCAAACATTCCGCCTTGACGACTAAAGGCTTCAGAATGAAATTCTTGATGAATAATTCCAGCACCAGCTGTCATCCATTGTACATCACCAGCTTTAATCACACCGCCACCACCGCTAGAATCACGATGTTCCACTTCCCCTTGATAAGCGATCGTTACCGTTTCAAAACCTTTATGCGGATGTTGCCCCACGCCACGAGGTGTCTGGCTGTTCGGTTCATAATATTGTGGTGCGGCATAATCCAACATCAAAAACGGATTTGTTCCACGATCTTCCCCCATATGACTGAATAACGGTTGAACCAAAAAGCCATCTCCGACCCAATGTGCTTGATTTTCTTGATAAATATTTTTAACTTTTCTCATTTTGCTATCCTTTATTCTTTCATTCTCTGTTTAAATCATCATTCCGTTGCGTTGCGCTAAACGTAATTTCTGTGGCGTAATATCATTACCTTCGCTATCCACCACCGTAACTGTTGCCAAAATATTAGTTAGCTGTCCACGGATTTTCTCTAAATAACGTTGGCGTAACATTTCTCTTTCTGAAATTTCATCCACTGTTAAACCTTCATTCTTTGCTTTATGTGCTAACTGATTAATTCTATCCAATTCTGAAATTTGCATTATTACCCTCCTTTATCATTTCATCCCTTGAATTTATGCGGTGCATTATACAAACTTAATTTATTTTTCGTAAGTACACACATTTTTTATACCTTTAAATTAAAATAATTTATTAATTTTCATATAGTTATAAAAACAAAACTGTTATTTTTAAAATTAATATGAAAAATAAATGGACTTTTTTTATAAAATTTTTTCGCTATAATAACGCCGTTTTTTTCAGACAAGCAGAGGAAACAATGCAAGCGACAGACAAAAATATTACCGAACATCAACAATGCCCGGTAAATACCACTCTGGAGATTATCGGTGGCAAATGGAAAGTGATTATTCTGTATCACCTTTTCCAAGGGACGCAACGTTTCAATGAATTGCGCCGATTGATTCCGAATATCACGCAGCGAATGCTGACATTGCAACTGAGAGAAATGGAAAATGACGGCATTTTGCATCGTGAGGTTTATCCGGAAATTCCGCCGAAAGTGGAATATTCACTGACAGAATTTGGGCAAACCCTACTGCCGGTGATTAAAGCAATGCACAAATGGGGAAACAAATATGAAAAAACCTGCCTACAACGCCATCAACAGGAAAATTAATTTATGATAAAACGTTATCTTGCTACAAAACCGATGGTGGCGCGCGACCATCAACAACATCACCGTGTCGCCACGCCGTTAGAGTTATATTTTGATCTGGTATTTGTGATCGCTATCGCTGCCACGGCAAGCGGTTTGCATCACGCACTCGCCGCCCATCACCTACTGCAAGGGGTGGCTACTTTCTCTTTTTGCTTCTTCACCGTGTGGTGGGCGTGGATGAATTTCACTTGGTTTGCCTCCGCCTACGATACCGATGATACTGCCTATCGTATCGTGACTATGGTGCAAATGTTCGGGGCATTGATTTTAGCCGTCAGCATTAATGAAGTGTTTCATAACGGTTCAATGAAAAATATGTTATGGGGCTTTGTGATTATGCGTTTAGCGCAAGCCTATCAGTGGTTCAGAGCGGCAAAGAATGATCCAACCCGAAAAGCAACCTGCCAACGTTATGGCTACGGTTTGATTATCACCCAAATTTTATGGGCGATTGTCGTGTTCGTCTTAACCGATTATGCCTATTATCTGCTGCCGTTAATGATGCTGATTGAACTCTCTGTGCCTTTGTGGGCAGAACGAAAAGAGGCAACCAGTTGGCATCCGCATCACATTGCGGAACGTTATGGCTTATTGGCGATTATTCTGCTTGGTGAAGGCTTGCTCGGCATTACCAACGCCATCACGCCATTATTGCGTAGCGAAATTTCATTGCTGACCGAAGCCTTGCCGCTCGGTTTAGGCATTTCTGCCATTATGTTCTCACTTTGGTGGCTCTATTTTAAAATGCCGTTTGCACAATTATTAGAACAACGGCGCACGTTCAAAGCGGCGTTTTTCTTCGGCTATGGTCATTATTTTGTCTTTATCGCCTTAGCCGCTGTCGGTTCGGCATTGGAATTGGTGGCGGATACCGTTACGCAATTAAACAGCACCACTGCCGCTGAACACCCTGTATCACCGCTGTTTGCGATGGCAACCTTAACCACCGCAATCGCCGTTTATTTAACCTCACTCACCTTTATCCGCCGCCGCTTAAGCGAACAACGGCACTATAATTTGATTAGTTACTGGTTAGGTATTATGGCGACATTCCTCGCCATTGACGCCGTTTATTGTGGTCTGGATCTGGTGTGGGCAATCTGGTTCACTGTGATCGCACCGGTGGTGATGATTTTAATCCATCAAAAAGGCGATCAATAATCCCAATGCCAAACCAAGTTATCAATAATGCGTGAGTTTGCTTCACGCATTATTTCTAGTCTTTAAGGCAATTTCGCGATAATGGCATAACCACTGCTTAGCCCTGAGATGCTATAAGCGGTGTTTGCGTCAATAAAAGCAGATTGCCCTTGCGTTAAGGTAAGTTGTTGCTGCGCATTGTGTAAGCTGATTTCGCCTTGCATTACCAACAAAATTTCTGCACTTTCCGACTTCAAGTTGCATTGATAATCGGCAGCAAAGTTAATATTACTTAACGCAAAATCTCGACTTGGTGTTTGATAAGTGCTGTAACCATTCTCTTTGCTTGCCGCTGCAATCACCTTTGGCACAATTTCTGTGCAATCGACAATTTTTAACAGTTCCGGAATATCAACATATTTCGGCGTTAAACCACCACGAATCACATTATCGGAACTCGCCATTAATTCGATATTCTGTCCGCGTAAATAGGCGTGCGGAATACCGGCATCTTGGAAAATGCCTTCCCCCTTTTTCAGATAAACAATGTTCATTAAGTAGAAACTTAACAAGCCGGCATCCAGTTTATCTACGGAAATCGCCATCGCTTCCAAAGCATATAACAGCCAATAATCCGGATTATCGAGCGTTAATTCGTTATTGTGATATGCCGCTTGATTATGCTGAATAATCGGCAATAGCCATTGTGCTAATTGTGTTTGTGAGGACTGCATTACCTCTGCATAAAAATCTTTTAAAGATTGTTGTTCCAATTTTTCCGCTAAAACCACCAAAGACGGTCGTGCATACAGGGTCTTTAAAATCGCACTTTTGCTTTTGAAGCCGTGTAATAACCAAAAATCAGATAACGCAATCATCATTTCCGGTTTATGGTTGTCATCTTTATAACTGCGTTTCGGATCTTTCAGATCAATGCCTTGTGCATTTTCGCGTGCAAAACCTTGTTCCGCCTCTTTTTTGGTTGGGTGCAGCTGAATAGACAAAGGTTTGACCACATCCAATATCTTCAATAGATAAGGCAATCTATCACCGAATTGCTGTTGCGATTTTTCACCTAACACCGCCGGATGCGCAGCAATATAATGATCAAGCCCTTGTTGCTGTCCGTTCACTTCGATACTGGAAACGGCACTTGGATGCGTACCGAGCCACCATTCTGCATAAATTTGTTGATCCGGCTGTTGTTGTAATAATTGCGGAATAAAGGTTTTTCCACCCCAAATATAGTGTTGTGCCTTTCCGTTTAGGCGATAAAACATAATTTATTTTCCTCCAATCGGCTGGGTAATTCTTCCGCTTTGCACTAAAAACTGTAAAACAGTGGCAATATCATCAACATTCTCAATGTAAACCGGTAAGGCTTTATCATTTTTTAAAACTATTTGTAAAAAGCCATTTTCACTGATATTTATCGCATTAATATGTTGATAGGGAATATAAATATTATTTAAAAAAAAGCCATCTTGTTTTAGTAAAAATACTGGATAACGCACAAAAAAGTGATAAATCAATAAAATTGACAACATTACTAATAAGTAAATTGTCATTTGCTCAAGCCCCCGTGGCACTGCCTGATAAACAGATAACCAAATCAGCCCCAGCATTACCAACCCTTCGATTTTCTGTCTACGCAATAGTCGTATTTTCAGTGCTGTTTTGCCATAGCACTTCGCCATTAAGAATTGATCATAAATGGCGAACAGAAAGTAGAGAATAATCAAAGTGAATAATATGGCGTTAATCAACATAGCTATTTCTATCCGTTCTAACAGAAATTTATTATTTATCTAAACAGAAAGTGGGCAAAGCCCACTTCCGCCGAATAGTGATAAGGTGGACAACTGCCCACCTTTATCGATTAGCCTAAAATTCCAGTGGCTGCGCCAATAATACCGATAATGAAAATGCCGATAATGATCCAAAGTGCGTTTACACGGTTACGCAATAACCACATACAGGCAAAGGTAAACAGCAACGGTAATAATCCCGGCATTAAGCTGTCGAGTATTGACTGAACAGTGGTAATTTCAATAGTTCCATCTTGTTTTTCAATAGTAGAAACTACGAGTGGCACATTAATAGTTGTCCATTTCTGCACCAACGCTCCCATAATAAACAGACCAAGAATAGAAGCTCCTTCGGTTAATTTTTGCAATAAACCGCCACTCATATCTTTAACCACATCCAAACCTTTTTTATAGCCATACGTTACACCATAGTAACGAGTTGCCAAACGAACTAGGTTAAATAATACGAAAAAGAGTAATGGCCCTAAAATACTACCGCTTAATGCCAAACCTGCCCCTAATGCGGCAAATACCGGACGTGCAGTTCCCCAATAAATCGGATCACCCACACCTGCCAATGGTCCCATTAAACCAACCTTAATCCCGTTGATTGCTGAATCTTCAATCGGCTTACCATTAGCACGTTCTTCTTCCATCGCAATAGTTACACCTAATACCGGTGCTGCTACGAAAGGTTGTGTATTGAAGAATTCCAAATGACGTTTAATCGCATCTTTACGCTCTTGAGAATTCGGATCAGGATATAAACGTTTAATCACCGGCACCATTGAAAATGCAAAACCTAACGCTTGCATACGCTCAAAGTTCCAAGATCCTTGGAAAAGATTTGAACGAAGTACGACTTTATTTAAATCGCTTTGGGTTACTTTTTTAGTTTCAGTTGTCATCTCTGCTTTCCCCATTAATCTAATCTGTTGTCAAGATCGTCATTACTGCTTGATACTACTTGCACCACTTGCTTACTTTGATTGTATTTAGGGTGAAGTTGGATATAAAGAATTGCCATAATTGTACCAAGTACACCAAGTGCCACTAAGTTGAAGTCTGTGAACGCTGCTACCACGAAACCGGCATAGAAGAACGGCATTAAGTGACCGGCACGCATCATATTGATAACCATTGCATAACCGACCACGGCGATAATACCACCGGCGATTTTTAATCCGGTTGTTACGACCGGCGGAATCGCACTTAATAAAGATTGAACAGTGTCTGTACCGGCTGTCAATGCCACGAGCAATGCCGGAATAGCAATACGCATCGCTTGTAAAAGCAATGCACTGCAGTGTACCCAGTCTAAACGGTTTAAGTTACCGTCTTTTACGGATTTATCTGCAAGGTGTTGGAAACCGACGGTAATCGCACGCACCACATAGGTTAATACCTGACCGGCAGCTGCAAGCGGAATCGCAATCGCAATCCCGGTGGTAATTTCTTGACCGCCAACGATAACCAAAATGGTAGAAACCACAGAAGCCAACGCCGCATCCGGTGCAAGTGCTGCGCCGATATTCATCCAACCTAATGCCAATAATTCCAACGAACCACCAACGATAATACCGGTTTTGATATCGCCCAATACTAAACCGATTAAGGTACAAGCGATTAAAGGACGGTGAGTCTGAAACTCATCCAAGATCGATCCCATCCCTGAAATACAGGAGATGATGAAGATCAAAATAATTTGAATACTAGAAAGTTCCATAATATTTTCCTTCAGTTAAGTATTAAATAAGGTTGCTTTTTTTCAATAAATCGATCATATCTTCTTTACGATCATTCGATACTTTACGCACATCAAGTTCAACATTTAAATCAGCCAACTTTTTAAATGCGGCAATATCTTTCTCATCGACCGAAACGGCACTGGTAATCTGTTTTTTACCTTCACGATAAGCCATACCACCAATGTTGACCGATTTAATATCCAACCCTGACTCAACTAAAAAGAGAGCATCGGTCGGATTAGTAAACAACAACATCACGCGATCATCGTTATATTCAGGGTTATTATAAACACGCACCATTTTCGCCACATTAACAACGTGTGCACTCACTCCCGGAGGCGCAGCCTGTTTCAACATTGTTTTACGCACATCGTCTTTATCGACTTCATCATTGACCACGATAATACGATTCACTTTGCTCTCTTTTGTCCAACGTGTTGCCACTTGGCCGTGGATTAAACGGTCATCAATACGCGCAAGGCCGATTGCCATATGTTTACCGGCTGTTGCAACTTGCGGTTGAGGCGCTGCCACTGGCTGAGGTTGAGGTTGCGCCGGCGCTGCTGCCGGAGCCGGTTCAGGTTTGCTTTCCTGCTGTGGTTTTTGTTCCAATTTTAATGCACGAACACCACCACGACCGGTTTCTAAAGCAATTTCTGCCAACTCTTCTAAAGAAGGATCATCATCACGCGCCATAAAGGTTTCCACCAACATCGGCACGTTAACACCGGTTACCACTTCCATATTGTCTTTGCCGTCCGCAACACGGTTTGCTGCATTGAACGGACTGCCACCCCAAGTATCAACTAGGAATAACACTTGATCACAACCGGAAAGTTCATTCGCCAATTTATCCTGATATTTACCAATGATCGTTTCTTGGTTCTCACCCGGAACAAATTCAATAAAAGCGACATTTTCTTGCTCTCCGATCAACATCTCTGTTGTACGAAGTAATTGCTCGGCTGCGACACCATGCGTTGCTATGATAATAGCAATACTCATAGGAGCTCCTTATTTAATTTAATGAATAGATAAAATTTCAAATAGAGTAAAAACGCCGGCAATTTTAAAGAAATTTTGCTAAAAGAGATATAACACAGATCACAAAATTGAGAAAAAGATTAGAATTTATTGCCTTATTTTATAGACTTTTGTTCAATATCATTTTTTTACCCGAAGATGTAAAAAGTATGTTTCTCCTTTGTGAATTAAATTTATTTAAAATGGTAAAATAAATATCAAAAAGAGTTTTTTTAAAGCCATAAAAAAATCTCCTGCCCTTCCGGAACAGGAGATTTTTTACTAAAAGCCGATTATAGTGAAATCACTGCAAAAATAGTCAATACAGAATAAAGTACTGCTAATCCGTAGAAAATCACTCCACCTGCAGGGATATGCACTTTAAAATCGTGCAACCCTAAATGGATACGGTGAATACCACACCAAGTTGGAAAAATTAACAATACTAAAATTGCCAATTTACCAATCCAAGTATGTGCAAATGCAACAATATTGTCCGGTGAAACTAATCCAAATGGGAGTAGAAAACCTAAAATGAGGACTAATACAGGAAAAAATACCGCACTAATTGCACCACCTGCACCGAACAGTAACCAAACGACAGGTTCGTTTGAACGTTTTGGAGTTTCTTTGTTCATTTTCTGTTTCCTATACTAAAATTAAAGCAATAATACTTACTACTAAGGTAATTGCCCAGAAAACCTTGGTAACCATTTTCACATTAATACGTTCATTATTCACAATGATATTCATCATTTGTGGTGCCATATTAAAGAATGTGAATGTGTTAAGTAACACTGCACCAAGAGTAATAATATTCAGAATAACTACCACCGGATTTTGTAAGAAGTTCACAAAATTACTATCGAAAGTACCGTTACCTAAACAAGTCAAACCGTAGAATAATTCTAAACAGAACCAAATGGTTGGCACTGATGTACTTTCACGCAAGACATAGAATTTGTAAAAGTCTAACTTTTTCCACCAAGTCGCTTTGACTTCACGCACATACTTTTTGCGTTTACTTGTTGCTACTGTTGTCATTCTACTTTCTCCTTATTTTTGCATTTTTAACATTGCAAAAACGTAGTCTTTCGCACTTTCAATTTTACCTTGGTTAACCGCTGAAGCAGGACCAACGTGTTTTGGACACACTTCTGAACAGTAACCAACGAAAGTACAACTCCAAACCCCATTTTTACCGTTAAGGATCTTCATACGTTCTTCTTTACCGTGGTCACGATTATCTAAGTTATAACGGTGAGCCAATGTAATTGCACCCGGACCAACGAATTCAGGATTCAAGCCGAATTGCGGACACGCTGCATAGCATAAACCACAGTTGATACACATTGAGAATGTACGATATTTTTCCAACTCTGCCGGAGTTTGTTTTGTTCTTGACTTCGCCAATTCTGAAGAAGGTTGTGGAACATTCTTCAACTCCGGAGCTTTGTTGCCAATGATATATGGCTTAATTGATTCAAGGCTTTCGATAAAGTGGCTCAAATCAACAACAAGATCGCGTTCAATTGGGAAATTCGCTAATGGTTCAATACGCATATGACCACTAAAATCACGCAAGAAAGTCTTACACGCTAAGCTAGGACGACCATTTACCATCATCCCACAAGAACCACAGATCGCCATACGACAAGACCAACGATAAGAAAGATCCGGATCAAGTTTATCTTTAATATAACCCAACGCATCAAGTAATGAGGTTTGGCTATCATATGGAACCTGATAAGATTTTAAATGCGGTTCGTTATCTACTTCCGGATTATAACGTAGAATTTCAACCGTCATTGTTTGTAATGCGTTCGCCATTATTTTGCCCCTTCTTTTGCTGCTTTTTCTGCGGCTTCTGCTTCCGCACCGTAAACACGTTTTGCTGGTTGCGATTTAGTAATCTTCACATCGCTGTATTCAATAGTCGGCACTCCACCCTCTTTATAGAATGCAAGCGTATGTTTCAAGTAATTCACATCATCACGTTCTGTATAGTCTAAACGTTGGTGAGCACCACGAGATTCTTTACGATCAAGTGCTGAACAAGCGATAGATTGTGCTACATCAAGGATATAACCTAATTCAATAGTATAAAGCACATCTGTGTTATATACGCTTGAACGGTCAGCAACACGGATACGTTTATAACGTTCTTTCAACTCTTGGATTTTATCTACAGTTTTTTGCATACTGTCTTGCGTACGATAAATACCGCAACCCTCTTCCATAGAGTTGCCCATTTCATCACGAATTGCAGACCAAGATTCTGTACCTTCCTGATCTAACAAGGCATCAAGACGTTTAATCACATCCTGTGCTTGCGCATCAATTACAGATTGATTTGCTGGTTTTGCTTCAACCGCACGTTGAGCAGCTTGTTCGCCAGCAACACGTCCTAATACAAGCAATTCAGCAAGTGAGTTAGAACCTAAACGGTTAGCACCGTGCAAACCAGAAGAAGCACATTCACCCACAGCAAATAAACCTTTAATACGAGTTTCACATTGAGGATCAACTTCAATACCACCCATTGTATAGTGAACAACTGGACGTACAGGAATAGGCGCTTTAACCGGATCAACACCTTCATATGCTTGTGCTAACTCACAAATAAACGGTAGACGTTCGTGTAAGTATTTTTCACCAAGATGTCTTAAATCAAGGTGAACCACATCAACGCCTTTTGCGGTCTTCAAAGTGTTACCTTTTTGCAACTCTTGCCAGAATGCTTGTGAAACTTTATCACGAGGACCAAGTTCCATATATTTATTTTGAGGTTTTCCGATTGGGGTTTCAGGACCTAGGCCATAATCCTGCAAATAACGATAGCCATCTTTATTGACCAAGATACCACCTTCACCACGGCAACCTTCAGTCATCAAAATACCGGTATTAGGTAATCCAGTAGGATGATATTGAACAAATTCCATATCACGTAACGGCACACCGTGACGATAAGCCATAGAAAGACCATCACCTGTTACAATACCGCCATTAGTATTAAAGCGGAATGCACGGCAACCACCACCAGTTGCGATAATGACTGCATTGGCATTGATTTGAACCATTGTGCCTTCCATCATATTCATTGCAACGACACCGCGTGCGTGACCATCATCAACAAGAATATCAAGCACAAAATGCTCATCAAAACGCTGAATTTGAGGGAATTGAATAGAAGTTTGGAATAAAGTGTGAAGTAAGTGGAAACCGGTTTTATCGGCTGCGAACCAAGTTCTTTCGATTTTCATACCACCGAAACGACGTACATTCACATCACCATCCGGACGACGACTCCAAGGGCATCCCCAACGTTCCAACTGTGTCATTTCAATTGGAGAATGCTCTACGAAATATTCCACTACATCCTGCTCACAAAGCCAGTCACCACCAGCAACAGTGTCATGAAAATGTTTATCATATGAGTCTTCATCTTTAATAACTGCCGCAGCACCACCTTCAGCAGCAACAGTATGACTACGCATTGGATAAACTTTTGAAATTAGAGCAATTTTAAGGTTAGGGTTTGCTTCTGCGGCTGCGATTGCTGAACGCAAGCCACCACCACCGGCACCAACAATTGCAATATCGACATTAACAGTCTGCACGATATCCTCCAAGGTTACGTTATTTAGAATAGAAGTAAAAAGTGCCATTATTGTGCCATTATTTGGTCGGTAGGTAATTATTTTTTTACAGATTTTTAATAAAAAAAGTCAGTTTCGTGATCTACCTCAAAAAAGTTATGTAGCTGGACAACAATTATGAGGTATACAAAGAAACTGTTGTTAGAACAAGATTTAAACAGAATAAAAAATAGGAAAGATTTTGTTTTCTGAAAATTTATTCAATGAACAAAACACAAAATATTAACATTTTTGAAATAAAAAACTGTTTTATAGTACGAGAAATTAACGAAGAAGGCGACAATTTTGTCGCCCGAATACTCTTTTACAGCTACATCCAAGCATTATTACGAATAATACCAACTGCAATACCCTCAATTTCTACATTTTCTTGGCTGAGATCGACTACAATTGGAGAAAGTTCGCTATTTTCCGGATGTAGATAAAGCATATTCCCCTTACGTTCAAAGCGTTTTACCGTTACATTTTCACCGATACGTGCAACAACCACTTGCCCATTTCTCACATCCTTTGTGCTGTGTACAGCTAATAAATCGCCGTCTAAAATTCCAATATCTTTCATCGACATTCCTTGCACTTTCAACAAAAAGTCTGCTTTCGGCTTAAACATATTCACATCTACCTGATACATCGCTTCAATATGCTCTTCTGCCAAAATTGGCTCTCCGGCAGCCACTCGCCCAACCAATGGCAACCCCTCCTGTTCATCGTTTGCCGATTCCACCTCACCAATTAATCTTATTCCACGTGAAGTGCCAGATACTATTTCAATAACACCTTTTCTGGCTAAAGCTTTTAAATGCTCTTCCGCCGCATTGGCAGAACGGAAACCAAGCTGCTTAGCTATTTCCGCACGAGTCGGTGGCATTCCTGTTTGTTCTAAATGCTGTTTTACAAAATCAAAAACCTGTTGTTGACGTGCTGTCAGTGCTTTATTACTTTTTATCGCCATAATCTCATTCTCTGTGCTTTTATACAGTATTACCTGTCATTATATACAGCCTCTCTCTGATTGCAAAGTAATTTATCAAGCACCGTTCTTTTATGCATTGCTTGATCTGACGCTCACTTTTAATAATAAATTTATGCTACACTTACGCCGTTTTTTATTAAAAATCAAAATAAAGGAATTCAAATGGCTTTTTTTCTTAATTTTTATCGAAAATTATTAAGCTTGCCACTATCTATTTTGGTCAAGAGTAATTCAATCCCCAATAATCCAATCGAAGAATTACATCTCAATATTAATGAACCCCTAATTTATGTTCTTCCCTACACTTCTCAAACAGACTTACTTATTTTTCAGAAAAACTGTCTTTCTTTAGGTTTGCCTGATCCATTAGAGATGAATGAAATTAATGGAAAACAATTGCCTCGCTATGTTTTTCTCGATGAGGGACGTCGTTTCTTTAAATCAAAAACAGTAAAAAAAGAAACAGAACAAATTTTTTCTCAATATCTAGAACAGCACCGCAATTTAGCAGATCTTGACGTGCAATTAATTCCAGTTTCTGTGCTATGGGGACGCTCACCCGGCTATGAAGATAAATCCGGTTTACCGAAACTGCGTTTGCTTAACGGTATCGAAAAGTTTGCAACAATTTTATGGTTTGGTCGTGATAATTTTGTTCGTTTTTCACAAGCGGTCTCTTTACGTTATATGGTGAATAATTTCGGTTCCGATCAAAAAATGGCACAAAAATTAGCGCGGGTTGCTCGTATCCATTTCTCAAAACAGCGCATTTCCGCTACCGGTCCACGTTTACTAAATCGTTCCGCTATGTTTGCTAAATTACTAAGCAATGAAAAGATTATAAAGGCAATTGCAGACGAAGCAGAAAATAAGAAAATTTCACCCGAGAAAGCTCGTCAGGAAGCTGAAAAAATTCTACAGGAAATCGCCTCCAACTTTAATTACAGCAGCTTACGCGTAGCTGATCGTTTCTTGCGTTGGTTATGGAATCGCCTTTATCAAGGAATTAATGTTGAACACGCAGATCGTGTACGAAAACTGGCTTTAGAAGGACACGAAATTGTTTATGTCCCTTGCCATCGTAGCCATATCGACTATTTATTACTCTCCTATGTACTCTATCATCAAGGTTTAGTACCACCACATATTGCTGCCGGCATTAATTTAAATTTCTGGCCTGTAGGCTCAATATTCCGTAGCTGGGGTGCATTTTTTATTCGTCGAACATTCAAAGGCAATCGTCTTTATTCCACTATTTTTAGAGAATATTTGGCAGAATTATTCCATCGTGGTTATTCCGTTGAGTTTTTTATTGAAGGTGGGCGTTCTCGTACCGGACGTTTATTAGCCCCCAAAACTGGGATGATGTCAATGACATTACAAGCATTGCAAAGCGGCCAACAAACACGACCAATCTCAATCGTACCAGTTTATATCGGTTATGAACACGTACTCGAAGTTGACACTTACGCAAAAGAGCTTCGTGGTGCTGAGAAAGAAAAAGAAAATGCCGGATTAGTGTTGCGCGTTATCAAGAAATTACGCAATCTCGGTAAAGGTTATGTGAATTTTGCCGAGCCGATTACGCTCAACAATTATTTAAACCAGTACTATCCTGATTGGCGTAGCCATAATGCAGATGATAAAAATCGTCCAGAATGGTTTAATGATGCAGTTTCTCGCGTTTCTAATCAAGTAATGGTTAATATTAATCGCGCAGCTGCAGTAAATGCGATGAATTTGACAGTTTCTATCTTACTTTCTTCACGCCAACGTGCGTTATCCAAAGAGTTATTAATTGAACAGATTGATTCCTGCTTACAATTATTACGCAATACCTGTTACGATGATGATATTATTTTGCCTAACGAAAACGGTGAAAGCATATTACAACACGTTTTAAATTTAGATCGTGTCGGCATTTTAATCGAAAAAGATAATTTCGGTGAAATAGTTAGACTAGAACGCAACTCCGCAGTTTTGATGACATATTACCGTAATAATATTCAACATTTATTTGTGTTGCCTTCATTTATTGCTAGCTTAGTATTACATCACGAAGCGATAGAATTAAATCTTGTCTTAGAGGCAGTAAAAAAATTCTATCCATTCTTGGCAAATGAACTATTCTTAAATATTCCTGAAGAGAGATTGCAGAAATATTTATTATCGATTATTGATGAATTATGCCGACAAGAAATCTTAAAACGCCACGAAAATATTTTGACTATTAATAAAAAACGCGGGCGTTCATTGCAGCTTCTAGCCGCTGGTGTACGTGAAATTTTACAACGTTACTTTATTACATTAAGCCTGCTTAAAGCTGAGCCAAATAAAACTAGAACAGAATTAGAAAAAGAGAGTCAATCCATTGCTCAACGTTTATCTGTACTACACGGTATCAATGCTCCCGAATTCTTTGATAAAGCAGTATTTTCTGCTTTTATTAATGGATTAAAACAGAACGGATATTTTGATACAGAGGGTAATGTTAATAATGAGAAATTGGATCAGTTACTTTCTATTTTACACAAAATAATTTCACTAGAAATTGATATTACTATTCAAGGTGCTATCGAGAAATAGTCGTTTTTATAAATTAGATCAGCCTGCTATATAGAAGTAGGCTGATTTTTTATATTCTTATTCTGCATTTATTTCTCTAACTTAATTTTTCACCAAACTATTAACATTTAGACTCTATCACTTTTCAATTCAACAAAATAACAGGCATAAAAAAACCGCCGTTTGGCGGTTTTTAATTATTGAGGAATATATATAGAACCTAATTATTTAGAGATATGAGCTACTAAATCAAGAACTTTGTTAGAGTAACCTGTTTCGTTATCATACCAAGAAACAACTTTAACGTAAGTATCTGTTAATTGGATACCTGCTTTCGCATCGAAGATAGAAGTTAATGCACAACCGTTGAAGTCTGTTGAAACAACATCATCTTCTGTATAACCTAAAACGCCTTTTAATTCTTCTTCAGAAGCACGTTTCATTTCTGCACAGATTTCTGCATAAGTTGCAGGTTTTTCTAAGTTTACTGTTAAATCAACAACAGATACGTTTGGAGTAGGAACACGGAATGCCATACCGGTTAATTTACCGTTTAATGCAGGAATTACTTTACCTACAGCTTTTGCCGCACCGGTTGAAGATGGGATGATGTTTTGAGCTGCACCACGACCACCACGCCAATCTTTCGCAGATGGGCCATCAACAGTTTTTTGAGTTGCTGTAGTTGCGTGAACGGTAGTCATTAAACCGTCTTTGATACCCCATTTGTCATTTAATACTTTAGCAATTGGTGCCAAGCAGTTTGTTGTACAAGATGCATTTGAAACGATATCTTGACCTGCATAGCTATCGAAGTTAACACCATTTACAAACATTGGAGTGCTGTCTTTTGAAGGACCAGTCATAACAACTTTCTTCGCACCAGCGGTGATATGTTTACGTGCTGTTTCGTCTGTTAAAAATAAGCCTGTTGCTTCAACAACAACATCAACACCGATTTCGTTCCATTTTAAGTTAGCAGGATCACGTTCTGCAGTAACGCGAATAGTTTTACCGTTTACTACTAAATGACCGTCTTTAACTTCAACTGTACCGTCAAAACGACCGTGAGTTGAATCATATTTCAACATATAAGCCATATAATCAACATCGATTAAGTCATTGATACCAACAACTTCAACATCGTCACGATGTTGTGCAGCACGGAAAACGATACGACCGATACGACCAAAACCATTAATACCAATTTTAATTGCCATAGTATTTTTACCTATATTTAATGTTAAACAAAATTGAATTTAAACACGGACTATTAACATCACCAATATCCCGTGTTCAAGCTGGGCAAATTATAACACAAACTTGTTTTTAACGAAAATCCGCTAGCCCTCGGATGAAAGATAACACATCACTTTTTTGTGATCTACATCAAATTTTATTCATTAAAGTCTTCCGGTAAATGTTGCTGCATTGATGACCAAATAAGACCACTTTCAATACCATATTGTCTAATACAAGGACGAACCTGCTCCAATTCACCGCTTTGGCAAATTTTATGCAACTGATGGTAAAATTTTAATGCTAACGCTCGCCCTGTTGGATTGGAAAAATAGAAACGTCCGACTCGCTCATATAAACTCTTTAAACTGTTTAAAATCAGCCCATATACTGGATTTTTTGATGCAAATGCTAATTTTCTAAATAATTCATAATCAAACGTTGTATAGTCTTCAGCATTATCTTTTAATGCTGCTAACGGTTTAAACACTTCCAAAGATTCTTCTTTAGCAATTCGGAATGCCTTACAGATATAAATAGCGGAGATATTAGTCCTTGCCGACAAAATATTAGCAATAATTGTCGGCACACGTGTACCGTCCAGCTTAATCAAAGCTTCTAGAATATTCAATCCTGAAGTTTCCCAAATATTATTTACTCTCGTTGGTTTACCATGTTGGATACTTAACCAACCATCTCTCGCTAAACGTTGTAAAACCTCACGCAACGTTGTTCTGGTTACTCCAATTTTATCTGCCAGTTCTCTTTCTGCCGGTAAGTCAGTTCCCGGTGGAAAATGGTTATTCCAAATACTACGAATGATATACTCTTCCGCCAAACCGGCAGGACTTTGTGCTTTGATGATATCGTTCTGTGTTACCATTAATTATTCCTTCGTCTGTTTTCATATCTTTTACATCAGTCTATTTTCCAACGTTTTTATAACAGCTCTATACTTAAAAGAGATGAAATAGTGAAAATTTTTGATCCTTCACAAATAAAATGAATATCGGATGAAATGAACTTGCAAGATTGTATTACAATCTTGCTCGTTGTACATTGAAAAAATTCAATATTCTTTGATCAAAAAAACTTACAGTCTATGGAGATGACGTTATGGCGTATTTGCAAGCTGGTATGCAAAACTTTTTAGGAAAAAGCCCAAATTGGTATAAATTACTTATTATCGGTTTTTTATTGATAAATCCGATTGTTTTTTACATTGATCCTTTTACCGCAGGTTGGATCTTAGTTGCTGAGTTTATCTTTACGCTCGCAATGGCATTAAAATGTTATCCCTTACAACCAGGTGGTTTACTAGCATTAGAGGCCGTAATTATAGGAATGACTACACCGGAACATATTAAGCACGAAATTATGGCTAACTTTGAAGTTATTATGTTATTGATGTTTATGGTTGCCGGTATTTATTTTATGAAACAATTGTTACTGTTTCTATTTACTAAACTTCTTCTTGCTATTCGCTCCAAACTTGTTCTTTCCTTAGCTTTCTGTATGAGTTCCGCATTTTTATCCGCTTTTCTTGATGCACTTACCGTTGTCGCCGTAGTTATCAGCGTCTGTATGGGGTTCTATGGGGTTTATCACAAAGTCGCCTCCGGTAATAAGTTTGATGATTCCACCGATATTACCAATGACGATAAAATCACCAACGCAAAAAATACATTGGAAGAGTTTCGTGCATTTTTACGTAGTTTAATGATGCACGCTAGTGTCGGTACTGCTTTAGGTGGTGTAATGACAATGGTAGGCGAACCACAGAATTTAATTATCGCTGAACAAGCTGGCTGGAATTTTAGTGAATTCTTCTTCCGTATGGCTCCAGTTACCCTTCCAGTTCTTCTTTGCGGTTTATTAACCTGCCTTGCATTAGAGAAATTTAAATTATTCGGCTATGGCGCACATTTGCCACGTCGTGTCTGGTTAGTGTTAGCAATTTTAGATCGTAGTCAAAGCGAAAAAATGACCAATAATGATCGTCTGAAATTAATCGTTCAAGCAATTATTGCTGTTTGGCTAATTATCGGTTTAGCATTTCACCTTGCAGCCGTTGGATTAATTGGTTTAACTATTATTATTTTAGCGACCTCTCTTTGCGGAGTTACCGATGAACATACTATTGGGCGCGCGTTCCAAGAGTCATTACCGTTTACTGCTTTGTTAGTGGTATTTTTCACAGTTGTTGCCGTCATTATCGATCAACATCTTTTCGGTGGCATCATTCAATTCGTATTAAGTGCTAGTGAAAGCTCACAACTTATGTTGTTCTATATCTTCAATGGTCTGCTTTCGTCTATTTCAGATAATGTATTCGTCGGCACTGTCTATATTAATGAAGCAAAAGCAGCTTTAGAAGCCGGCAAAATTTCATTAACACAATTTGAGTCTATTGCTGTTGCAATCAATACCGGAACTAACTTACCTTCAGTGGCAACACCAAACGGTCAAGCTGCATTCTTATTCTTATTAACTTCATCATTTGCCCCATTAATTCGTTTATCTTATGGTAGAATGGTGATTATGGCATTACCTTATACCATTGTGTTATCTATCGTTGGTCTTATTGGTGTAGAATTTTTCTTACCGGAACTTGCTTCATTATTTACACAATGGGGTTTAATCCCAGTATCGCATATTCCACCGGTTCACTAGAAGGATAAATAATGTTCGTACTCTTTAAATCTTGGTCTTTAACTCGCACAGCTTGGTTTATTATGGCGTTATCAGGTGTCGCATTAGAGGGGGCAGCACTCTATTTTCAGTACGGTCTGGGGTTACATCCTTGTGTAATGTGTATTTATGAACGCGTTGCATTATTTGCAATTATTATAGGTGCATTAATTGGTGCCATTTATCCGTCTGTATTGGTTTGTCGACTTCTCGGTATTGCTGTCGGTTTATGGGGAGCGGTTAAAGGATTGATGATCGCTATCGAACACGTCGATTATCAATTCAATCCCGCACCTTGGAAACAGTGCGAATTCAAACCTGATTTCCCACATACATTGCCGTTAGATCAGTGGTTTCCACATATTTTTCAGGCAAGTGGCTCCTGTAGTGATATCACTTGGAAATTCCTTGGCTATACAATGCCACAATGGTTAATTGCTATATTTGTTATCTATATTGTTATTTGGTTAATCGTGGCATTATCTCAATTCAAACGCCACCCTTTTTCTCGTCAACGTCAATTATTCAGATAAGAGTGAATAAAAAAGGATAATTATTTGATATTTATCCTTTTTTCTTATTTTTCAGATAAAGGTTAAAAATATGGTTGATATTCGTCATTCACTACAAAAATATATTGATTGGGTTATTCGGCTTGGGCGTTTACGTTTTTCAATTTTAGGGATTACTATCCTAGCGGTATTTGCACTTTGTACGCAAATTCTCTTAAGCCTCTTCATCATTGGCACTATAGATTGGATGGATATCATTCGTTCTATTACATTCGGCTTAATTTCAGCACCTTTTGTGATCTATTTTTTTAATGTGATTGTGGAAAAACTAGAGCTGTCACGCCAACATTTGCACGAATCAAATTTAGAATTATCTAATACTTTAACTTTGTTGGAACAAGAAATTAGTGCTAAAAATAAAGCCCAAATTGCACTACAACAAAAAGCAGATTTCTTACGTTCTTTTATTGATGCCTCTCCTGATTTAGTTTTTTCTCGTGCAGAAAATGGGCAATTATTAGAATGTAACCGTGCAATGGAGTTATTGACAGGAAAAAGTGAGGCAGAATTAAAAACCTTAGAGATCGAACAAACATTTTCTGTTGATATTGCAAAATATGTACGAGCAACTGATCGAGCTGTCTTGGATAATAATTATGGAATGACTTACGAGCAATGGTTTAAATATCCTAATGGCAAACTGGCCTGTTTTGAAATCCGCAAAGTACCTTATTATGATCGCATTAATAAACAGCACTGTTTATTGGGTTTTGGGCGAGATATTACAGAACATAAACGTTATCAGGAAACCATTGAAAAAGCGAGCCGTGATAAGTCCACACTAATGGCAACTATTAGCCACGAATTGCGCACCCCTCTTAACGGTATAATAGGTTTGAGTAGAATTCTGTTAGATAGCCAATTAAATGAGGAGCAGCGTAATTATCTGCATACCATCAATGTAAGTGCGGTTTCACTCGGGCATATTTTTAGCGATATCATTGATTTAGAAAAATTAGATACTCGTCGAATTCAACTTTATAAGAAAGAAACCAACGTAATGCATTTATTGAGCGATATTAATAATTTTGCAACTTTTATGACCAATCAAAAAAATCTCAGTTTTAAGCTTGAATATGATCAAAATTTGCCAAATTTATTGTTGTTAGATTATGCTCGTATTTCACAAATTCTATGGAATTTAATTAATAATGCTGTGAAATTTACGCCTTCCGGCGGTCTGACATTACGATTTTCACGTTTGGATCAAAATACTTATAGCTTTGCGCTAACCGATACTGGCATCGGTATTCCTCAATCCGAATTGAAAAAGATCTTTGCAATGTATTATCAAGTTCGTACCGCTAATCAAAAAGCACTTGGCAGCGGTATCGGTCTATCGATTTCCAAACGTATTGCTAAATTAATGAACGGTGATCTCACTGTTGTTAGCGAACTGGGCAAAGGTTCAACCTTCACATTCACATTTAAAGCAGAACAAGCACATAAATTGCCGAAAATCTCCTCTACTCCAGAACTACAAAATCTATCTGTATTGCTGGTTGAAGATATTGAAATCAACATCATTGTTGCTAAATCTGTTTTAGAAAAACTGGGTTATCAAGTAGACATTGCAATGAACGGTAAAGAGGCAATTCATAAAATTGAAAATAATCAATATGATCTAGTTTTCCTTGATATTCATCTACCTGATATGACAGGATTTGAAATTGCAGATTATCTACATCAGCAATATGAAGATGAAAAATTCGATTATTTACCGCCTCTGGTCGCATTAACAGCAAATGTCGTTTCCAATAAACAAGATTATCTGAAACACGGAATGGATGATGTGTTACAAAAACCGTTGTCACTCGATGCTTTAAATAAATGTTTATTGCAACTATTTAATCTACAACCAGAAAATTCCAGCGCCAAAGAAAAACAGGAAAACTCTTACGAAGTGGAAACTATACCTTCTGTACAGGATAAACAGTGGCCTCAACTTGATTTGTCCATTCTTGATGAGCTTTATGAAATTCTTGGCAAACAAGCAATTCAAAATAATTTAAAGCTTTTTGTCGCAACAATGCCAGAATATCTACAGCAACTTATGCAAGAGTATCAACGCTATTTGAGTGATCCGCAGAAGAAATTACAGCTTACTGAAACTGCACACAAAATGAAAGGAGCTGCCGCTTCAGTCGGATTAAAACAGCTACAACAAGTTTGTAAAGCAATTCAAGACGGAGATAGTAGTGATTGGCAAATATGTCTTGCTAATCGTATTGAACAATTAAAGTCTTGGCAACAACACGTAGCAAGTTTACAACGCTGGCTGGATAGCAAATAATGGTACAAAACTTAATTTTTTTGCACGGATTTCTTGGCAGCAGTAAAGATTGGGAAAATGTTATTAAGCATCTACCCTATTATCATTGTTACTGTTTAGATTTACCTTCACACGGTCAAAATAGGCAAAATATGGCAGATTTTGACCAATGCTCCGAATGGTTATCCAATAAAATTCATCACTTAATCGGAAATCAACCTTATCATTTAATCGGCTACTCGTTAGGTGGTCGTTTAGCTGCCTACTTTGCTACACAAACACAATTTGCACATCATCATTTGCAACAAGTCTTTCTGGAAGGAGCAAATTTAGGTTTAGATACCGAACAGGAAAAACAACAACGTTGGCAAAATGACATAAAGTGGACAACACGATTTGCATCAGAAAATATTGAAACAGTGCTTAAAGATTGGTATCAACAAGCAGTTTTTTCGGATTTAACGGCTTTGCAACGCCAACAATTAATTGCAATTCGCAAACATAATAACGGTAGCGATTTGGCAAAAATGTTAAATGCAACATCATTAGCCAAACAACCTAATCTTTGGCAACAAATTCAAACTCAGCCACAAAAATTTCACTATATTTGTGGAGAAAATGATAAAAAATTTAAACTGTTGGCTGAAAAACATCAATTAAACCTAACATTAATTGCTAAAGTTGGGCATAATGCGCATATTCATCAACCGGCAGCATTTGCCGAGTGTTTAATCACCCTATTCAATCAATAAAAAAGGAAATTTTATGTTATATCCAAGTGAAGACTTTTTATACGCTCCTGTTGAATGGCAAAATTGTAGCGAAGGTTATAGCGATATTTTGTATCACAAATCAAAAGATGGTATTGCTAAAATTACAATTAATCGCCCTGAAGTACGTAATGCTTTCCGCCCACAAACCGTAAAAGAGATGATTAAAGCCTTTTCTGACGCTCGTTTTGATGAAAAAATAGGCGTTATTGTTTTAACCGGTCAAGGTGAGAAAGCCTTCTGCTCCGGCGGTGATCAAAAAGTACGTGGTGATTACGGTGGTTATAAAGATGATCAGGGCGTTCATCATTTGAATGTGCTTGATTTCCAACGCGATATTCGCACTTGCCCGAAACCGGTAGTGGCAATGGTAGCAGGTTATGCGATTGGCGGCGGTCACGTTCTACATATGATGTGCGATCTAACCATCGCAGCCGATAATGCTATTTTTGGTCAAACCGGTCCTCGCGTCGGTTCTTTTGATGGTGGCTGGGGTGCTTCTTATATGGCTCGCATTGTTGGTCAGAAAAAAGCTCGTGAAATCTGGTTCTTATGCCGTCAATATAATGCAAAAGAGGCTCTGGATATGGGGTTAGTCAACACCGTCATCCCTTATGCCGATTTAGAAAAAGAGACTGTGCGTTGGTGTCGTGAAATGTTGCAAAACAGCCCTATTGCATTACGTTGTTTGAAAGCGGCATTAAATGCAGATTGTGACGGTCAAGCCGGCTTGCAGGAATTGGCAGGCAATGCCACAATGCTGTTCTATATGACCGAAGAGGGACAAGAAGGCAGAAATGCCTTTAATGAAAAACGTCAACCAGACTTCAGCAAATTTAAACGTAATCCTTAATTTCCCGTGGTCAGCATTCGCTGACCATTTCTTTTCCATCTAGAGGCAATCAACTATGGCAATCCGAAATTACTTATCTTTCACACCACAATTAGGCAAAGATGTTTATGTCGATGAAGCGGCTACCGTTATTGGTAAAGTTTGGCTTGATGATAGCGTTTCCGTTTGGCCTGGAGCTGTCTTGCGTGGTGATGTGAATGATATTCGCATTGGCGCACGCAGCAATATACAGGATCTCTGTGTACTGCATACTACTCGATCCACTACAGAACATCCTAAGGGTTCTCCTTTGAAAATCGGAGAAGATGTTACTGTCGGTCATAGTGTTACTTTACACGGTTGTACTATAGGAAATCGAGTTTTAGTCGGAATGGGTAGCATTATTTTAGATGATGCTGTCATTGAAGATGACGTTATCATTGGCGCCGGTAGTTTAGTCCCACCGCGAAAGCACCTAACTAGCGGTTATCTCTATCTTGGCTCTCCTGTCAAAATGATTCGTCCATTAACTGAAGAAGAACGCAAATTCTTACGAATTTCCGCACAAAATTATATTGATACAGCGGCGGACTTTCTTAGTATGAAATAACAAAAACAAAAAAGACCGAATATTCATTCACTATTCGGTCTTCCTCTAAATTTTTCAAATTCAATTAACGTTATTGTAATAACGAAATATCTGCAATTTTAAAGAACAGATCTCGCAAGTTTTTCAATAAGGCTAAACGATTTTGACGAAGTTTTTCATCTTCAGCATTTACCATTACATTATCAAAGAAACTATCAACGCTTTCTCGCAAATCAGCCAAACGGCTCAATACAGTTTGATAATCGCCTTTTTCAAATAATGGTTGCAACTCACGTTGCAATTCCAATACACGTTCCGCTAAATTGATCTCTTGAGGTTCACAGCACAATGAGAGATCAATATTTTCTGGCAACACGCCATCAACTTTGGAAAGGATATTTTGTACACGTTTATTTGCTGCAGCTAGTGCCTGAGCTGCATCTAAAGTACGAAAATGATTAACTGCTTTCACACGAGCATCAAAATCAGCAGGTTTAGTCGGACGGCAAGCCAACACCGCCTGAATTACATCCACCGCAATGCCCTCTTCCTGATACCAAGCACGGAAACGTCCAAGGATGAAATCCACCACGTCTTCAACTACATTGGCATTGCTTAATTTATCACCATATAAAGCGGCTGCTCTCTGTGCCAAATCTACTAAATCAAGTGGTAAATTTTTCTCAACGATAATTCGCAACACGCCCAACGCTGCACGGCGTAAAGCGAATGGGTCTTTGTCTCCTTTCGGATGCTGACCGATGCCAAAAATTCCCGTTAGCGTATCCAATTTATCCGCCAATGCCACCGAACAAGCAACCAATGAATGTGGCAATTCATCGCCCGCAAAACGTGGCATATATTGCTCATTCAATGCCACTGCCACTTCTTCATCTTCCCCATCGTGGCGGGCATAGTGCATTCCCATTACGCCTTGCGTATCAGTAAATTCAAACACCATATTGGTCATTAAATCGCATTTTGACAGCAAGCCAGCACGCTCGGCTTTCGCCACGTCCGCCCCAATTTGGGCGGCAATTTTGCCACTGAGTTTTTCGATACGCTCAGTTTTATCAAATAATGTACCGAGTTGTTGTTGGAATAATACGGTTTTAAGGCGTGGAAGATTGTCTTCTAAACGCTGTTTTAAATCGGTTTTAAAGAAAAATTCTGCGTCCGTTAAACGTGGACGCACCACTTTTTCATTTCCTTCGATAACTGAAGATTGATCTTGCGGATTGATATTGGAAACGAAAATAAAATTAGGTAATAACTTACCGTTTTGATCATAAATAGGGAAATATTTCTGATCACCTTTCATTGTATAAACTAAAGCTTCCGCTGGCACAGCTAAAAAACGCTCCTCAAATTTTGCAGTCATCACCACTGGGAACTCAACTAATGAGGTTACTTCGTCAAGCAAATCATCCTCAATATCTGCAACGCCACCGATTTTTGCTGCTGCTTTTTCAGCGTCTTGGCGGATAATTGTTTTACGTTGTTCAAAATCAGCGATCACGCTGCCTTTTTTCTCTAAAATTTCAGGATATTGTTCGGCATTTTCAATGGTAAATTCTTGTTCGCCTAAGAAACGGTGTCCACGAATCGTTCTGCCACTCGCAACACCAAGAATGTCGCCCTCGATTAGCTCATCACCAAATAACAGGGTTACCGTATGCACAGGGCGGACGAATTGCTCGCTTTTATCACCCCAACGCATTGTTTTTGGAATTGGCAATTTCGCAAGGGCATTGCTGATAATGCCTAGCAGAAGATTTTTAGTCGGTTGCCCCTCAATCACAGCACGATGCACCAGCCATTCTCCTTTGTCCGTAGTCAAACGCTCCGCTTGATCCACGCTGATACCACAGCCTTTCGCCCAGCCCTCTGCCGCTTTGGTTGGCTTGCCCTCCGCGTCAAACGCCGCCGCAACCGCAGGCCCACGTTTTTCCACTTCTTTGCTCGGTTGTGCTTCCGCCAACCCCAACACTTTCACCGCTAAACGGCGAGGGCTAGCAAACCATTCAACCGCATCAAACGCCAAACCCGCTTGAGTGAGCTCTTGCTCTACGTTGTCTTTAAATGCCACCGCTAATTTTTTCAGAGCCTTCGGTGGTAGCTCTTCAGTGCCGATCTCGGCGAGGAAGGTTTTTGTCATGTTGTTTCTCTAAATCTAACTAAGTATTAATTCAGTAAAATTTGAATTATTTTGTACAAATAAAATGGTCTAAGAAACCAGCTTTTTCAGAGAGATTTACTAAAACTAGTTTCTCAACTTCTTGATCTGTAATAGCTCTTTTTATTTCCTCTTTTTGCTGTGCAGTATTAGCTGTAATCTCATAAGAATAATCGACTTTATCAAGTATTTTCTTATTATTCAATTTTGCTTTTATAAATAAAGTATAAAAAGTATTTTCATTTCTTAAATCATAGTAATTAGATGCGATATTCAGCAATATACCATTTTTAGATATGAAGTCTTGACATAATTTATTCTTGGAAAAATAAGTAGTT
>NZ_JTJP01000032.1:0-47534 GCF_001678575.1 Gallibacterium genomosp. 1 | reverse complement strand
TACCACTACAAATATTCAAAGTCATATCAAATATAAAAGAGGGTTTGTAGAGCGTTTTAGATAAATTTATTATTTATTAGATAATAATGCTTCTACCCTTAATAAAAGCTATTTTTATCCATAAGCATCAATGAATATTGATTCCCCCTCTATTTGGTATAAAAACATCTAGATTAAGGAAAGATCGAGCAATAATATTTCAACCTACAAGAATTTCTACAAAAAACCAGATTGTTACATAGATGAAAATGGTAAATAAACTCAAAATTTAAATTTTGAGTTTATTTACCATTTTTTGAAGGGGCTGTTTATTGGGAAAGAAGGAAATTAAATGTTGAACACAGGACAACATACTCTGCTATCCTGAAATCACAACTATCAGTAGTATTAAGTTAAGCTATTTACTTAGAATAATACTCCTTATACCATTTTGCGAATCGCCCAAGTCCATCCTCTATGGAAGTACTAGGCTTAAATCCAAAATCTCTCTCTAACTCGCTCACATCAGCATAAGTTTGATAAACATCCCCATCTTGCATAGGAAGATATTCTTTTTCTGCCTGCATACCTAGAGACTTTTCTAATGTCTCTATGAAATACATTAATTTTTCTGGCTGGTTATTACCGATGTTATACACCTTGTAATGATCGCCTTGGTTATTAGCTTGCGGAGGATTACAAAGCATATTTTCAATTCCTTTTACGATATCATCAATATACGTAAAATCACGATACATATCACCTTGGTTATATATCTTAATTGCTTGACCGGCATAAATCATATTCGTAAATTTAAAATAAGCCATATCAGGACGCCCAAAAGGACCATATACCGTAAAAAAACGTAACCCAGTTGATGGAATACCATATAAATGACTATAAGTATATGCCATTAATTCATTCGATTTTTTTGTAGCAGCATAAAAACTAATTGGCTGATCAACATTATCCGAAGTACTAAACGGTGTTTTTTGTTGGTTGCCATAAACAGAAGAGCTTGAAGCAAACAAAAGATGCTCTACGGGATAATGACGACAAGCCTCTAAAATATTAAAAAAGCCTATTAAATTTGATTCAACATAAGCATATGGATTATCAATACTATAACGAACCCCTGCTTGTGCTGCTAAATTGACAACAATATCTGGATCAAATTCCTCAAAACAACGGTTTACCGCTTGTGCATCTGCTAAATTTGCTCGAACAAAAGAAAAACTATTAAATTGTGAAAGAATTTTTAAGCGATCTTCTTTTAATTGCACATCATAATAATCATTAACACTATCAAAGCCACAAACCTTGGCTCCCAATTCCAACAAACGTTTCGCTAAATGAAACCCAATAAAGCCAGCGGCACCAGTAATCAAAACCTTTTTCTTGTTATCAAATATATTCATTTTTTGCTCACTTATTTTTAATCACGCACAAATAAATCCCTAGTATAAACCTTATCTTTCGCATCAATTAAATCTTCTGATAAACGATTAGCTAGAATAACATCCGCTTGGTGCTTGAAAGTTGCTAAATTCTTTTCTACACGAGAATGAAAAAACTCATTAGCATCAAGTGTTGGTTCATAAACTATAACCTCTATTCCCTTTGCCTTAATTCTTTTCATTACGCCTTGAATCGCTGAAGCCCTAAAATTATCAGAAGAGGTTTTCATTGTTAAACGATAAACACCAACTATTTTAGGCTGACGAGCGATAATCATATCCGCAATATGGTCTTTACGAGTACGATTAGCATCCACAATAGCGGTAATTAAATTTTGAGGAATATCAGAATAATTAGCCAATAGCTGTTTAGTATCTTTTGGTAAGCAATATCCGCCGTAACCAAAAGATGGATTATTATAGAAATCTCCAATTCTAGGATCTAAACAAACTCCTTTGATAATTTCTGCAGTATTCAACTCTCTAATTTCAGCATAAGAGTCCAACTCATTAAAATAAGCTACACGTAATGCCAGATAAGTATTGGCAAATAATTTAATCGCTTCAGCTTCTGTTGAACCAGTAAACAACATCAGAATATCTTGTTTAATTGCACCTTGTGCTAATAAAGAAGCGAACTTATGTGCACGTTCAGACTCCTCTCCCACTACAATACGAGAAGGATATAAATTATCATAAAGAGCCTTTCCTTCACGCAAAAACTCAGGTGAGAAAATAATATTATTTGTATTATATCTCTCACGTACTTTTTCCGTATAACCTACAGGAATAGTAGATTTAATAACTATTGTTGCAGATGGGTTAATAGCTAAAACTTCCTCAATAACGCTTTCAACTGAAGAAGTATCAAAATAATTTTTATCAGGATCGTAATTAGTCGGGGTAGAAATAATAATATATTCAGCTCCACTAAACGCTTCTTTCGAATCTAATGTCGCTTTAAAATTAAGTGGCTTAGAAGCAAGATACTCCTCAATTTCTTTATCCAAAATAGGGGATTTCCTATCATTTAACATTGCAACTTTTTCAGGCACAATATCTAACATAACCACTTGATTATGTTGTGCCAATAAAATTCCATTTGATAGTCCTACGTAGCCCGTTCCGGCTATTGCGATTTTCATTTTATTTATCTCCGATAGTTTTATCTATTCTGCCCTTTACATATTGATGTATAATTTCTGCAATTTCCCTTTTATAAAAGAGGTAATTAATCAAAAATACAATTAGTAAAGATATGGTTGTTACTAAACAGGAACAAATAATCCAGTCAAAATATCCATCTATAATAAAACCATTTCTAAATTTTAAACCTATCCAAATAATGAAAAAAAATGTAATAGAATTAATAAAAGATCTTTTAAAAAAATACATTTTTTTCCTATTAAATATCTTATTTGACAAATAGTACACATAAAATAAGAATCTAAAAGATATGGCAACTAATGTTCCTATAGCTACACCTACTAGACCTAACCAATAAACAAGAATAACCGATAAGAAAAGATTGATGGCAACCTCCCCATAAGCTACTAATTGAGTCTCTTTAAAATGTCCTGCCGCTATAATTAAATTATGGTATGGAACTCGCAATGTAGTAACGAATGAAGATAAAATTAATAGCAATGCAAACGTGAAAACATCATAACTAATATCATTTATATGATGAGTATAAATAGCTATAAAAGGAGTAATCATAACAGTAGTAACTGAAAAAAGTATTACCGATACAATCGATAACAATAATTCATATCTATTAAAAACTTGATGTAATATTTCATACTCTTTTTTAGCCAGTATATCTCCAAAATAAGACTCTATTCCTGAAGAAAATGATACTGCAAAGTTCTGAATTTGGAAAACAATCATATTGTATATAGAGTATACAGCCACGAATTTTAGATCACTAAAAATAGTTAATATTCCAATATCTGTATTTGAGTGTAAAAAATACGCTATATGTTGCCCTAATCCAATCCACTTCTGTTTTAAAATATTCTCCTCTTTTTTTTTCGTTTCTTCAGATAAAAAGCCAAATTTAATTTTTATGTATCTCCACATTAGAATAGGTCTAAGAATAAATATACAACTACTTGCTAATTTTATTATAATTAAACTATAACCAAAATAAACCAACATAAAAACAGTAATAACATTCAACAATAACGTTAACATATTGATTATATTAGTAATATATATCCTCTGACTTGCTTGTATTAGTATAGAATAAGTGATACCTAAAAAATATTGAGCAAATATAGAAATACTGATGACTATTACTAATAAAAAGGTACTAATCCAATCAAAAATTTCAACATGTGCTAATGTATGGAAGCTACAAGCCAACACCAACACATATACAATAAAAAAATAAGCAATTAGCCTAAAAAACTTTTTTAATTCCAATATGATATTAAAGATTGTTTTTTTATCTCTATTAGCTAAAGGTTTATATAATGCTGCTCTTGCAACGCCTCCTATTCCCCCCTCTAATAAAGCTATATATCCTAGAAATTGAGTTATTGATACTGTCGCACCATAAGCTTCTGAACCAAATTTATTGATTATTAGCCAAGGAACTAACATCCCACAAACTAAAGTAATAACTTGAGTTACTAAAGAAACGATAATATTTAATTTTGCTTTTTTCTTACGAGAATCACCAGATGGGCCCATTACTTACCTCTAATTATTTTAAAACTTTATAAATATAAAAAATTATATTTAGGATGAAGTATGCTTTATTTTTAAACAAGGTATAAATAAAATAATTAGCAGAGCCTAATCGTTTTTTATCCAAATTTGCCACACTAATAGATTTGTAATATGATGAATTATAAATCTGATCACATAATTTAATTTTTTCTAACAGTGGTGTATTAAACTTAAATATTGTCTTAACTGTATTAGTTATCTGTAGTATACAGTAGGAATAATATTGCACCCAATTCTCTCGTGAAAAAACATTCTCAGTCATTAAAAAAGCAAGAACCTTCTCCCTTACTGTAAAATCAACTTTGAAATTTTGATAAGATACTGTTTGCGTGATACTCTGAGGGTTCAGAGTATAATTATAGAGTGCCTCATTAAGAAAGTAAATCTTCGATGCTCTTTTATAGTAATCGATACTCTGTAGAAGATCTTCAGCATGTTTAATATGAAAGTATTGGCTATAATCTAGTTTATTTAATAATGCAGTATTTATTGCTTTTCTACATACAGGGTTATAGTCAGAATCATTGAATACTATTGTATAAAGCACTCTCTTATCCTCAATAAGATCGAATATATCTTTATTTTCAAAAGATTTAATTACTTTATCTTTGTAAACTCTATCCATACCATAAATAACCATATCACAAGAATATTTGTTTATAGTATTATTAATCTTTTCTAAAGCATTCTGCTTTAAGGAATCATCTGAGTCTAAATATACTAGAAAAGCTAAATTTTGGGAGATTTTATTTGCATTTTCTAACACGAACTTCATGGCCATTTGGCGTGCAGATATTTGTCCTTCATTTTTTTTATGAATTACTGAAATTCGTTTATCCCGATTAGCATATTCGTCACAAATAGTTCCTGAATCATCAGTAGAACCATCATTCACTAACACTACTCTAAAATTTTGGTATGTTTGATTTAAAACAGAATCAAGACAATCTTTTAAGAAAGCTTCCACATTGTACACAGGGACACAAATCCAAAAAAAACATTTTTTTTCCATCATTTTTTCTCGTACTCTAAATTGTCTGATTTTACTTTACTTTTTATACCTTGGATTAGTAATTCTCTATGAGCCTCACATTCAACATAATTCTCTATAAAAATTCGCTGTAACATGCCATACCTTTTATTTAGATACCATGGTGAAAACTTATAGCCACTGAGTTTATTAAGTATTCTATAAAAAATATTTTTTGTGATTTTCCCAGCAAATGCAGATAAATATTCCCACTGCATATTCTTAGCAAAAGTTTGATATTGGGATTGTATAAAGCCAGGATTCTTTATTTGATTACTTCTTAAATAGAATTGACTTAAGATATCTTTTTTTTGTTTTAGATCAGCTAATCTAATACATTCCTTTCTTTTTATAATAGGAATATATTTTATATTAAAATGATTTGATTTTATTTCAAGATCTAGAAGTAAGCTAGTTTGCCAGAAATCATTATCCATATAATCAAATAAAAAATTTCCTTGACCATAAATTATTTTTCCTTTATTCCAGTCCTCTTCGCATCCAATACAATGGCTGTGTTGACAAATAACTAAATTTGCTCCCTTGTCTATAAACTTTCGACAAATTCTTTGTAATTGAGGAGAAGGGTAGCGATAATGCTCTTTTCCTCCATGATAGAGGACTATAATAAAATCACATTGATGCTTTAAGGTTTGAATATGGTCAAAACTTTCTAATGGGTCAAAAGGATTTGCTCCAGAGCGCGTTTCCGTAGCAATAGAGAATTCATGTTCAGCACAACAATAAATCCCTAGATTCATACCATCAGTTTTATAAATATAGGGTCTTGAAGCTTCTTCTAAATTATTCCCAATACCAGAAAATGGGATATTATTCTTTTTTAGAATTTCTATAGTTGAATTTAATCCTTTTTCTCCATGATCATAAATATGGTTATTAGCAAGAGTAAAAAATAAAGATTTAATTTTTCTGAGAGCATTAATTGAATCTGTTGGGGCTTTTAGGTGAGGACCTGCTTTCTCGATTGGTGATTCTTCATTAACTAATGGGGTCTCTAAATTCAAGATAACTAAGTCTGCAGCATTTAAATCATACAATAATTTTTCCCCAATTAATGACTCTAAATCTCCATCAGAAAAAGCATTATAATTTCTTTTTGTTGGGACAGTATCTCCGCCAATGATAACTCGCATATAAAACACTCCAAAACTATCTATTTATATTTTTTTAGCTCTTTCTATTGGTAATTTTAGTATATTACCTAATTTATAATCCCATTCATCAGGTTCAAATCGTCCAAATCCTGCAGCTGGATATAAAGTAATTTCTCCAAAATATAATTTTTCTTGAACCTCATAAAAATCAATTCTAGAAAAAGGTTTATCTTTTGATAGCCACTGAGAAAATTGTATCATTTTATCTAAATTTATAGGTTTATTAAGAATTTTCTGACTACTTTTGAAAGGAATATTTCCAACATGTATTCCTGAAAAAGGCTGGAGGACCCAATTTAAGTCAAAAAAATCTATTGTTTCAGATTCACTTCGGCTACAAATAACCTGACAGAAAACTGGAATTCCATTAAAGCAATAAAATTTATAATCAATTAAATCACTTTCCCCTTTATTAAACATATATTTTTCAGCAATAACACAAGGTTTGATATTTTTATAGGGCCATTCTCTTCCAAACCAGTATCCATTCCGTTTTAACCCTGAAGACAGTTTCTTCTTTGCCTTTTCAATATCAAAGCTTGATTTATCCTTACAAATTAAGATACTACCAGAATCATGGTTACATTTTAAAACAAATTGGTCAGGCAAGGATTTAAAATCTATATCCTCTACGGTTTCCCACATGCCTAAAAGAGGAATTAAATACTCTTCTCCTATCGTTTTCTTTATGTAATCTCTGACACGGTATTTATCGCACATCGTGGTATAAATATCACGTCTATCATTTAATTTCAGCCATTGGAGTTTTTCATTAAATTTTTTAGGGTTTTCTAAATCTAATTTATTTCCTGTGGCTAATTTATACATTATTTTAAGATATAATTTATCAGGAATAAATCTTGTTATCCCTAGTCTTGTTAAATTATTCAATAATGCATAGGGAATTCTTGATTTATCTTTTTGCAAAAGTGTTATCAATGTTTTTATCTTGTGAAACATATCTAATCTCGCTATATTTTTTCTTTAACAATTGGGTCTTTAAATAGATTAATAAAAGATAAAAGTATGTTAATTTCATTTCATATGAAACCATACCCATATCTAAAAATAATCGCCCTAATAACAATATCAATATAACTATATATTCTGGATCCGACCAATCCCTATACTTAATAAGATCCTTTAATAATTTTATAAATAGTGAATAATAAGCAAAAGTACCTATAATTCCAACACCACATAGCAACTCTAAATAATTATTATGTAAGTAATATCCTTCTGCATGATATATTGGATAAGTATAAATTTGCGGATTATTTAATCCAACACCCAGAATAGGAAAGTTAAGAAATAAATTCCAGCCTATTTGTACTAAATTCATTCTTACCTCAGTCGAATGATCTGTTTCATTCTTCCCCAAGAAACCATTAAGCATCTCATCTATTCTTAAGGTTATTCCATCAAAGATGGGAAGTTGTAGTATTAATATAGAAAAAAACATAAGGACAAATAAAGAGCTAAATATCTTCATAAAAACAAAAAGCTTATTTCTATTATTTATATATTGCAAACAATATAGAGCTATTAACCCTATAAAAATTGCCAATAAAGCTTTCCTACTTCCTGAAGCAATCAAAACAAATATTGCAGGCAAGATAAGAATATCAGTCCAATTTTTCTTTTTATATAAAAAATAATAGCTATTAATTAAAATCGCCTGAGCTGCACATAAACCTACAGTATTTGCATTCAAGGCATCATTTGATATTCTTGCCCCCTTATTAACAATAAGTAATATATTATCGTAGCCATAGTAAAACACTGTATAGAAAGAAATACTGTATCCTACCCACATTCCTATTTTTAGCAATATATCTATTGATTTTTTGTGCTGAAATGCAATATAAAAAACTATAATCATTATAAAAATTTCTATAAGATCAATAACTCGTTCAATAACAAAGTCTAAATCTTTTGCATTGAAAATACTTAACCATCCACAAAAGATAAATAATAGAATCCATGTATAAAAACTTGTTACCTTAATAGAAATTTTTCCTCTATCTCTAATAAGAGAGAACAACAAAATACAAACTAAAATTAACAACAAAAAATATGCGCCATAATTATTTTGTTCACCTAAAGCGAACGAAATAGTTAAAGACAAAAAGAGAAAAACGGCCACAAAAATAGATACAAGAGAATCAAAGAAGTGGCTTATAGATATATTTAAAAACCGCATAAGCTTCCCTTATAGTAATTCCAGCCATTCATTTGCAATGATATGTAATGGATATTTTTCTCTAACCAAATAAGCTTTATCTGCTAATTTTTTTGCAAACTGAGGATTTTCTGCAACTCTTTTCATTCCAAGATACAATGCTTCTGTATCATTGACAGGTACAAGAATCCCATTCTCATTATTTTGAATAATCATCCTAGCTCCACCGACAGGACAATCTGTTACTATAACAGGTAACCCTAACGCCATAGCTTCAAGCATAGAATTTGAAATCCCTTCATAATTAGAGGAAGAAACATACATGCTTGCCTTATTCAATTTATTTAAAACATTACGTTCAAATCCTGGAAATATAATTTTCTCTTCTAAATTTAATTTATACACATATTGCTTTAACTCTTGTTCCAGAACTCCTTGCCCATAAATTACTAACGAATAATCAGGGAAATCATTATGAAATTTTTTAAATGCATCTATCAGCATAAACAAATTCTTTTGTGGGTGAAGTCTACAAGCTGTAACAACTAATTTTTCTTTTTCCCCTATATATCTATCAGGAAGTTTTCCGTTAATTGGGTTAGGAATAACAATCCCTTTTTTTTGTATATATGATGAAAAATATTGTCTAGCTTCTTCCGTTTGAAAAACTATCCTATCTGCAAAATAAAAAGATAAGTTTCTCAATTTCTGTTGTAACCATCCGATCGGACATTCTTTCGGATTATTTCTTTCCGAAAAGATCATTTTATTAGGGACAAATAAAGAGGCCATAGCAGAAATAAAGCTTGATGCAGATAAAAAAGATATAACCGTAGAGGACTTATTTTCTCTTAAAATATGAATCAAACTATTAATTTCTTGTAAGTATCTAATAATCTTGTTCTTACTAGTAGATTGAATATATATTGTTTTAATAGAATCAGATATCTCATAGGTAGAATTACCGTACCTATTTGCGTGAGTTTGAATAACTGTTACATGATGACCTTTATTACTCCATTCACGCATTAATTCTGTTAAAACCCTTTCTGCACCATCATTTCCAAGAGCTATAGTAACTACAACGATATTCTTCATTGAAAGCTCTCTATCTCTTTTAAATAACAAACTAATCTTTCATAAGCTTTCTCCATAGAAACCTCTGCCTTCCAACCTAAACTCTTCAATTTATCTGAACATAAAAACATATTTACTGTTGGAGCATACCCATAATTAGACTCTGTGGGAATATCATATTCTACTTTAATTTTTCCTGATGCTACTTTGCCAGATACCATTTCAGCAATTTCTTTAATAGTTCTTGTTTCTTTATCATTACATATGTTATAAGCTTCCCCTTTTTTCCCTAGAAATAAAATAAAAAAAATTCCACAAATAGCATCTGTAATATAGCAAAAATTAGAAACTGAACTTCCATCCGTATGTAATATAATACTTTCATTTTTAATTACACTTCTCGCAAATTGCATAAAAACCCGATTATCAGTCAATGATACTCCTGGGCCAAAAGTTTGAGATAAACGAGCTATTTTAACATCTACATCATATTCTGTAGCATAAGCACTACAATAACACTCACATACCCTTTTACCTAATGAATAACTACTTCTAGGAGTCAAATGATCAATAACTCCTATACTTTGCTCATTCATAAAAGCTCCATTCTCATAGGGAATACCATACTGCTCCATCGAAGAAAGATAAACCACTCTACAATTATTATTTTGTTTAGCTAATTCCAATACCTGATGTATCCCAATCATCATACTATCTAGTGTTTCCACAGGGAAAGAAATAAAATAAGAAGATTGTGTTGGGGCTGCTGCATGCATAATAAAATCAAAAGAAATATCTTTTAGACCATTCCAATCATCAAAAAAAACAATCTTATCAATTAATTTATCATTAAATACTTTCTTAATTTTATTCTTATCTCTTACAATTCCTACAATTTTAACTCCTAAACTATACTTTTCATCAGCTAATAAGATAGTCTTTATGAATATTGATCCTAAAAAACCAGTCGCTCCAGTAACTAAAATACTTGTATTCTTTAATAAATTAATATCATCTAATCTACAAACAATATTTTCCAAATCTGATTCCAAAACCTGTGAATAATTTTCCATTTATATTATTCCTCTAATCTCGCTCGCGAAATACCTAAAAACATATAATAATCTGACGGAGTAGTTATTTTAATATTTTCATGTTTCCCCATTACTGTATTTAAGGTAAATCCGGATGCCAACATAAGGGAGGCTGAATCGACATAATTATATACTCCTTTTTTTCGAGCTATATTATGTGCATCCAAAATGTCTCTCAACCAAAAACTCTGAGGTGCTTTTGCCATAACACAAGAATCTCTATCTAATACAGAAGAAACTTCTGCATTTTTGTTAACTAAAACTACTGTTTCTATAGCTTTTGTTACTGTAATAGCAGAACCTTTTTTCTTTACACCCTCAATATTTCTATTAATTATTTCATCATCAATCAATGGCCTAACCCCATCATGAATTAAAACTATAATATCCCTCTCTCCATATAACTCTTTTGCTTTTTTTAAGGCAATATATTGAGAATCTAAAGCTGTATCCCCTCCAGGTACAATAGAGCAAACTTTATTTATATTTTCCTTTTCTATTAAAGAACGAGCATAATCAATCCAATCTTCTTTACAGGCTAAAATAATAGCATCTATGTTTTCGTTTTTTTCAAAATTCAACAAAGTATGTATTAGAACTGCTTTTCCATTCCATACTAAAAACTGTTTAGGGGTTTCAGGATTATTCATTCTTGCCCCTACTCCTCCTGCAAAAATAATTGCAATATTTTTCACTTTTTCCTCTCCGAAATACAATAATATTTACCCTTATATTGTGTATATGGTGTATTCATATCAATATAAACTGCGTCATGTTTTGCTTTTCTATCCTTTTCTGGAGGAAGTTTCATATAATCTCCCCAAATTAAACGCAAATATCTATCATAACCGCTCATTACAGGAATATCATGTCCTTCAAACTTTTTATATATAACAGAATCAAAATCCTTTTTAGGATGGATTAACTTCATTCCCTTTAAACTTCCTATTAATTCTGTCACTTGCTCAACATCAGCCCATTTATATTGCATCATTCTTTTTTCTGCAAACGACCAAATCTTATATCTAAACGTCTGACTAGGAATCAAAGAATAAATTATTTTCGCCATTACCCGGAACAAAACTCCTTTATTATTAGGTAATCTCTGTACATTAAACAATGAAAACATCATAGCATAAAAAAGCTGAAAAGCTCTTTTTACTTTATTACTAGGACAACCATCTATAGGCATAATTTCTAATGCTAAACCATGACAAATATCTTCTTGTATACTATGCCTATTAATAAATGTCGTATTATTATCTCTAATTGACGCACCTGCATCATGATAATTCAAATACTGATTAGTCCTACAATAGGAATACCTTTTTTTATCGGCATATTTATCCCATAGCTGAGACAATTTCTCATAATCATCCCTTGGCATAAATACATCTAAATCATCATCCCACGGGATAAATCCTTGATGACGAATTGCTCCAATTAAACCTCCGCCGCATAAATAAAACATCAAATTATGTTCATTACAAAAATTCGTGAAATAGAGTAGCATTTCCAGTTCTTTTTTCTGAATTTCCTTTGTTGTATCTAATAACATTAGAACCTCTACTTAATCACCGCCAATACTGTTTTAATCATTGTAACTAGATCCCTACTAAATGAATAATTTCGTATACTTTCTAAATTCCATTTCATTTTTTTAGGAAGTACTTTTTCAATATATTCTTTATCTGCATTTTCTGCATTAGATAAAAGTCTGTCCTCATCTTTATACTCAATGCTTGCCTCACTTGTTACGCCAGCTGGCAATAACAATGTTGCCATCATCTCATCCGTATATGCGTCAACATATTGGGGAACTTCTGGTCGAGTTCCTACAAAGCTCATTTCGCCTTTTAAAATATTGATAAGTTGCGGAATTTCATCTAAGCGCGTTTTTCTTAGCTTCTCACCTATAGCTGTAATTCTTTTATCATTATCTGTAGTTACTTGAGACCCCAATGCCTCAGCATTAGCCACCATTGTACGAAATTTATAGATTTTAAATTCTCTTCCGTATTGAGTAACTCGTGTTTGCTTAAAAAACACATCTCCAGGGCTATCTTTATGAATCTTATAAGCAATATATAAAAATAAAGGAGATAGTAAAATCAGTAAAATTGCAGCCAAACATCGATCAAATATCACCTTGCACAATAAACTGAATCGCTTCGTTTTTAAGTAATCATAATATGTCTTCACGGACTCTGTTTTCATTCGTAAAGGCAAATTTTCCCAATCTCGCAAAATCATACTAATCACTCAAAATTTTCTTAAATTTTTCAATAATATAATCAACTTCCTCATTTGTTAGCTGAGTATGCAATGGTAATGTTATTTCATTACAATATTGATTATATGAATTAGGATAATCATTTATCGAAAATCCCATATTTTTATAAGCTGTATGCATTGGAAGTGGTTTATAGTGTACATTCGTAGCGATGCCTGCTTCTGCCATTTTTTCAATAAATCGATTGCGATAATGTTCGTCTTTCCCAATTAGGCGAACTAAAAACAAATGACCACAGCTCGTATAATCTTTTGTAAAATGAGGGAGAATCTCCACATTACATCCTTTTAGTCCTTCTATATATCTGCCAATAATTTCTTTACGTCTAGCTAATAATAATGGATAACGTTCAAATTGAGCTAAGCCAATCGCAGCACAAATGTCCGTCATATTACATTTATAATAGCAACCTTGAATATCATATTCCCAAGCACCCAATTTTGTTTTAGCTAATGCGTCTTTATTTTGTCCATGTAGAGATAAAAGTTGAAATTGATGATAAATAGCTTCATCATTAACACCATCAATACTTCGCCAAGTAGCATATCCTCCCTCTGCTGTTGTAAGGTTTTTTACTGCATGGAAAGAAAAACTGCTAAAATCTGCAATAGCTCCAGTCATTTGATCTCTCCATATAGAACCAAGAGAATGGGCACAATCAGCCACTACAGCTATACGTCCAATTTTCGCTTGTAAATCATTTGATGATTTAAAAAGCGATTTTTTACGTTCAACAATATCAAAAATCTTATCGTAATCACAAGGTACACCAGCTATATCAATAGGAATAATGACTTTAGTTTTTTCAGTAATCGCTTTTTCTAAAGCCTCATAATCCATTTGATACGAATTAGGTGCTGTATCCACGAGAACCAGTTTAGCTCCTATGTGAACAACTGGACTTGCACTTGCTGTATAAGTATATGCACAAGTGATAATCTCATCATCTTCTTTAATATCCAAAACTCTAAGAATCAATTCTAGGGCAGCTGTTGCCGAATTTAAACAAACGCCCCTTTTTATTCCCATATATGACGCAAGTCTTTGCTCTAATGTTTTAGTACGAGGACCAGTTGTAATCCAACCACTTTTTAATGCTTCAATAACCTCATTGATTTCTAAATCTGTAATATCCGGAGGAGAAAAACTGATTTTCATTACTTTATCCTTTATTTTTATTATCTATTAATGCAATTTGCGATATACCATATCACAAATCTCCGTTGTCGGATTAAACCCTGTTGATGATTTCATTAATAATTCTCTAATCTCATCAATCTTATATTCTGCACATAGTTTATCCAATTGTTCTAAAATAACTGACAACTTATCCCATTCAATCATAATTTCTGTTGCTGACATTATTCTTGGATGTGTAGTGCCGTGAACATTTTCACCAATCAATAACTCTTCATATAATTTTTCACCCGGTCTTAATCCTGTTATTTGAATTTCAATATCCCCATCGGGATTTTTTTCATTTTTAACAGTCAACCCACTTAAATTCACCATTTTTACCGCTAGATCATAAATTTTGACTGGTTCTCCCATATCCAACACAAACACATCACCACCTTTTCCCATAGCACCTGCTTGAATCACTAGCGAAGCTGCTTCAGGAATGGTCATAAAGAAACGAGTAATCCTTCGGTGCGTTAATGTGATTGGACCACCTTCACGAATCTGTTTATTGAATAATGGCACTACTGAACCTGATGAACCAAGCACATTACCAAAACGAACCATACAAAAACGAGTTGTATTCTGTTTACTAGCAAGAGCCTGCAACACTAATTCAGCCATTCGTTTAGTTGTTCCCATAATGTTAGTTGGGCGCACAGCCTTATCTGTAGAAATTAAAACAAATGTAGAAACTTTTGCTTCAATAGCTGCTTGAGCACAAGATAAAGTACCAAAAATATTATTACGAATACCTTCAACAACATTATACTCCACTAATGGAACGTGTTTATAAGCTGCAGCATGATATACTGTTTCCACTTGGAATGAATGCATAATAATATCTAAGCGATGTTTCCTTTGTACCGAACCTAATAACGGAACTAATTCAATTTTTTCTGTTCTAACATTATCATTTTGTAATAATTCTTGATGAATTTGATATAATGAAAATTCACTCAACTCAAACAAAACTAATTTTCTAGGTTGTTGCTTAACAATTTGACGGCATAATTCAGAACCAATTGATCCACCTGCACCGGTTACCATAACAACTTTATTTTTAATATCTTGATTCAATAAAGTGTCTATTGGTTTAACAATATCTCTTCCTAATAAGTCGGAAATCGAAATTTGATTTAAGCTAGTTAAATGTGCTTTACCACTAACAATATCTTCCATTCCCGGAACTGTTAGAATTTCGCACTTATATTTACTAATCCGATTAATAATCTTTTTACGTTGTGTCTGGCTTGCACTTGGCATTGCTAATAATATTTTTTTTACATTTCTGCTCTCAATTAATTTGTCTAATGATTTTGGATTATATACGGTAATACCGTGCATTACTGTTCTATGTAAATTTTTATTATCATCAACAAAACCAACCACTAAATAATTTGATGCTTGATTTAATGCTGTCAGCAACTGTCTTCCTGAACTTCCTGCCCCATAAATAATTACTCTTGTCTTATCATGACGATCATAACTCAACATTGCACGCCATAAAAAACGAGTACAAACAACAAAAATAGACAAGAAAACAAAGTATAAGAATAGAACTGTTCTTGGTAAATTAAATTGAAACGCAAATGTTACTAATAACAATGCTGCTGTTGATACCCCCGTACCAACAATAGCAACTTGCGTAAATTTAATGGTAATAAAACGAAGAACTGCACGATATAAACCTAAACGAATAAATGTCAAAATAGAGATTACACTGACACATAAAACAATATACCAGTTATCTGTTTTTATCACTTCTTCATGAAAATTAAGCCTAATTCCTAATGCTAAAAAATAGGAGCTAACAATAAAAAGAATATCAATGATTATTGAAATAACTCTTTTTACACTACGGTGTAGACTTAAAATATTATTCAGCATAATCTGTTCTCAACATTACTAATTTATTTCTTTTTTTCTTGAAATAAACGCACTTGTTACTAACACATAAATAATTGATAAAATAAGACCAATTAACATACCAGCTACTACAATTAACAATCTTTTCGGCTTATCTTTAACCACAGGATAATCCGGTGAAGAAAGATAAGTATAAGCATTTGTTTCCAATTTCCCTTCTTTAAATTTTTGAGCTAATGCTTCCAATTTCGTTATCTGTTCTTGAATCTGATAATATTTTGGTGGGTAAATGATATCGTTTTGTTTTATAGCACTAATCTGCGCACTAATATATTTTTCTCCTAAAATGAAGAGGTATGGATTATCTGATAGTGGAGATTCAGATAAAGGAATAGAGGTATCTGCTCTAATTATATTTAATAAATTATTCTCTACTTCACCAGATATTTTTGAATAATCTTTAATATCTGCCCGCTTTGCTGTATCCAAAGCTCGATGTAAATTTTCTAACTGTACATTGCGTTGAATATCGACATTTTGTTTAATTTGGTTAAGCTCAAAACGAAGATCAGTTAATTTTTCATTATAAGTAATTAGAAAAGACTTAAAATTGTAATCTAATGACTCTTGACTAATCTGCTTTATGAAGGCTTTTAATGTATCTTGAGCTAATGCTGGTGTTTCTGCGGAAAAACTCACTTGTACTCCTCCCCATAATGCTTTTGGATCTTTTTTCTCATCAGGTTTGGTAATAGTGATATTTTCTCGCGCTAATTTATTTAAAATGACTCGCTGCTGCTCTTTATCCTTACCGACACTTTCTAATTTGTACACTTCCGTTTGAGATAAGAAATTTTCTCTCTCATCCAATGAATAAAGTAATTGATTGAATTTTGAAAAAAAGCTATTAGATAAACTGTTTACATCAAAATCACTACCTAAAATACGAGCATATTCACGTCTGATAGTTAGATAGTTATTTAATGAAACAGCATTAGGTGCGATTACTTCTGCTTTTGATGTCCACTGTTCTTTAGCGGTAAAAGCATAAATTGCTGCTATCACCACACAGATGAAAGTTGTTGCAATAATGATAACTTTCTTTTTCCATAAGAGGGTAAGCAATTCAATCAGATCAATTTCATCTGATGAGTTTTGTTGTCGTTGATTTTCCATTTTGAACTATTCTCGATAAAAAATTTTTGCATATTGTAAAAGAAGTATGACGCCATTTCAATATATTCAAATTACTTAAAAAGTGTCTAGGGAGGGGGGTAAATATAATTGTAAATCAACAATTTATAAAAGTTATCAAATTGTGTCGTGTCGTAATATCCTACTTTGGAAAAGTAGCGATTTTACTGGCAACAAATTGATTATTTTCAAGTTATTTAGTTAAAAATCGATTATTTGAGATTATTTTTTGTACAAAATAAATGGATATCAGCGACTTCTAGTCACAGGTTTAATTGCATTTCTCAATAACTCTCTCCAATTTTTAATGCATATATATTAAAAATATGTGTATAATTACGCCGTTTAAAGCGCTACTTCGGTAGCTTTTTGTTTAATTATCAATAAAGTTGTTAACTATTAGAGGAAACATGGCAAAAGAAGATAGTATTGAAATGCAAGGTACCATTTTGGAAACCTTACCAAACACAATGTTTCGTGTTGAATTGGAAAATGGGCATGTGGTAACTGCTCATATCTCCGGTAAAATGCGTAAAAACTATATTCGTATCCTTACCGGTGATAAAGTGACTGTTGAAATGACACCTTATGACTTAAGCAAAGGTCGTATCGTTTTCCGTAGTCGTTGATCTCCATACTCCCCTTGTTTTAAATGGCAAGGGGGGGGGGAAGATAACTGCTCTTAATTAAATTTTATATATTTTTGAAGATATTATTATGTTTAATCCCCCTACTTTTCACCGTTCTATTTCATTTTTTTTAAATTTATCTGTTGCTTACTTTTTTATTGCTCTTGTTATTATTCCTAAAGCATATGGTACAGGTGTTGTTCTGGCTGCTGTAGGTTTATTACTTTTTATTTTTTATGCTTTTAGAGCCAGAGAAAAATGCTTCCTTGATTCAAGCTGCTATGCTTTTGTTTTTGCTTTTTGTTTTTACTTTTTTATCTATTTACTTGATGTGTTAATTCACCAAGACTCCACTAAAATTCTTGATGGTCCAAGCCGAGCATTAACTTTTTTATTTGTCTTTTATTTATTTAAAAATTATCCGATTAAATTACAGTTATTGTTATATGTTATTCCTTTAGGCGGAATAATTTCAGGATTATTCTCTTTTTATCAGGTTAATATCTTACATTATAATAGAGCTTTCCAATTTTCATATCAAATGCCTATCCAATTCGGTGATATTTCTATGTCATTAGGTATGTTCTGTGCTGCTATATTTTTTTATAGTTGGAATAAGAAATTAAATTTTTTAAGTATTTTATGTGTAACAGGCATAATTGGAGGAGTCATAGGAAGCCTTTTCAGTCTATCTCGTGGAGGTTGGCTACTCTCGCCATTTATTCTTTTAATCTTATTATACTTAAATAGAACCATCTTTTCTAAAAAAGCAATTATAGGATGTATTCTAACTTTTCTTGTGGCATTTAGTTTAATTATTTCAATGAATACTCCTATAAAATCACGAATAGAAATTGTTTATCAACAAATAACCAATATTTTGTCAAATCGTCAGTTATCTAACTTACCAAATGACGGTTCTGTATCTCCTAGATTAGAACTTTGGAAGGCTGGACTATTAGCTATTCAAGAAAAACCTCTCTTTGGATGGGGAGATAAAGGGGCTGATACCAAGCGAGCACAACAAGCAAAACAAGGTATTATAAGTGAGCACGATGGACAATATGGACACTCCCATAATCAATTTCTCAATGATACTTTAGAAAGAGGTGTTATCGGATTATTATCCCTTCTTGCTGTATTTTTATTTCCACTATGGCAATTCTTTAAAGCTTATCGAGAAAATAAAGATAATTTAGAAGTTAGATTATTAGCAACACTCGGTATGATTCACATCACTTCAGTAATGTCTTACGGGTTAACACAAGTCTTTTTTGCACATAATTCAGGCAATATGTTCTATTTCTTTTTAACTGTCTTATTTTATGCGATGTTATTAGAATATAAAAAGCAAACCATGCATTTAAATAAATAATGACACTAAAATTAGTGTTAAAACCAAAATTTAGATTTTCTTAAATAAGAGATTGTATCAATGAGGAAAATTTCTTTCATTCAAGAAAGAACTGATATGGGGGTAACCCGACCTTTTATCTGCCAAGCAGATGATGGTCAATGGTTCATTGTCAAAACAAAAGCAATGATGCCTATTCAGCAATTATTAGCTGAGACTATTGGCTCTGAATTAGCAATCAAAATGGGGTTACCTTGTCCTGAAATATCTTTTGTTGAAATAACTAACGAAACAAATAAATATATTTTGTCTGATTGGCTCTCTGATCTTTCTGTTGGCTCAGCTTTTGCTTCAAAATATATTGATTCAGCAAAAATAGCAAAAACAGTACAAGCAAAAAATGTCGATTATTTCCCTGAAAGCCTACAAAAACAGCTCTATATGTTTGATAGATGGATTTTAAATTCAGATAGAACTGCATCACAAGTAGGAACTGGCAATATTAATTTACTTTTTGATGAACAGCAACAGAAAATACTCGTAATAGATCATAATCTTGCTTTTGACGAAGAAATTTCTGCATTCGATGAGCATATTTTTGCTCCTAAAAATAGAATGTGGAGATTAGATTTTGTTGATCAACAGCTATTTACAGATAGAGCTATTGACATTCTAAAGGACTTTAATCATATTTATAAACTCATACCTGATGACTGGTTTCCAGTAGATGAAGAAGAATTTAAAAAAATTGATAATTATATTAATAAGATACATACACTACTAAACCGCATAACTAACAAAGATTACTGGAGCAACATCGAATGAAACAACCAATTTTATATAGTTTTGTGAGGTTTCGACCTTACTTTGAAACAGGTGAATTCGTTAATGTTGGCTTACTGATGTGTGAACCTGAAAAACAAAAACTGAGCTATCAACTTGTTGCTAAAAATGATAAGCGTGTGAACGATTTTTTTTATCGTAGTAATATATTTAATAGCATAAGAGATACCATAAATGAGGAATTACAACATATTACCTCTCAAGTATTCAATTTAACTCCACAAGAAATGGCAACTTTCTTTCATCATTATGTTGATGTTAAGGAAGGTATTGTGCAATACAGCAATGCAGCAGTTGGTCTAGTTGATGATCCACAAGCCTATTTTAATAATTTATATACTAAATATATTCATTTATCTGGCATTAAATCCGATAATCAAGAAACAATTATGGAGAAACACTTCAAAACGATTTTTAAAGCTGAAAATGATGCTATTCTGTCGAATTACAAACAACATTCAGTAAAAGGAGAATTAACCAAATTCATCCTTCCGCTTGCTTTAAAAAATAAAGATCAGAAAGAAATCTTAAAAGCGGTTAAACCATTAGCTTTTGACCAGGATGAAAGCCCGAATATGATTGAGCATTGTGATAATTGGATATCTAAAATCAATCGAGCAGATGAAGAGGGTTTATTGAAAAAAGAAAATATCCTCTTTGCATTGGATACTGCTGACACAGCTAATAAAATCAATGTGATTGACACTATTAAACGGACTTTTGATAAGTTCAATATCAACCATATTAATCGAACCGAAGAAAATACTTTATTAGCTTTTGCTAAAAATATCTAACCTAACCTCCTCGTAGGTTTTCTTTTTCGATTCGCTGTCAAAATATGTTTATCCAATCTACATATTAACGAAATATGTTTAAAATTCTCAATTTTTTAAACATATCCTGATAGAAAGCATAAAAAACAGCTTTATATCAAAGATATAAAGCTGTTTAAAATCTGTTCTAAAAAATTTTATCAATTTAGCAATGCTATTTCACTTCTCGAATCATAATTTCTGCCGGGATGGTTTCACCTTGCCAATAAAGTTCAGCAGCAACATTTTGTGCTAAATCTAAAAAGGCTTTGCTGATTTCATCATTAGGCGCGGCAATCACAGTCGGTTTGCCCTGATCCAAATCCTCGCGTAAACGGATATGTAGTGGCAATTGTCCCAACAATTTGATGTTGTAGCGTTTAGCAATTTTTTCTGCACCGCCAGTGCCAAAAATCGCTTCGTGATGACCGCAATTTGCACAAATATGAACGCTCATATTTTCCACAACGCCCAATACTGGCACAGAAACTCGGTTAAACATCGTGATACCTTTAATCGCATCCAATAATGCAATATCCTGCGGTGTAGTAACTACAATCGCACCAGTTACCGGAATTTGTTGTGACAATGTCAATTGAATATCACCTGTTCCCGGTGGCATATCGATCACAAGATAATCCAAATCCGTCCACCAGGTTTCATTCAATAATTGGCTCAAAGCACTGCTTGCCATTGGCCCGCGCCAGATAGTTGCACTATCCGCATCCATTAAATAGCCGATTGAGTTAGATTGCAAACCGTGTGCCACAATCGGTGTCATATGTTGATTATCCGGCGAAGTAGGGCGTTGCTCTTCAGCCCCCAACATATAAGGAATGGATGGGCCATAAATATCAGCATCTAAAATACCTACTTTCGCACCTTGTGCTTGTAATGCTAATGCCAAATTAACCGCAGTTGTCGATTTTCCTACTCCACCTTTACCAGAACTCACCGCAATAATGTTTTTCACTCCGTTTACTGCCGGTTGATTGTTAGCTCTTTTTAAAGTAGCGATTTGATAATTAAGATTCCATTCGGTTGATGCAACCTTCGCCAACCGTGCCAACGATTCACTTAATGATGCTTTCAAATCGGCAAAACCGCTGTTCCAAGCAAATGGCATTGTTAACTCAATTTGCAATTTGTTGTTTTCACAACTAATTTTTTTCACTGCTTTTAGTGTCAGCAGATCTTTTTGTAAGGTAGGATGTTGAAATTGTTCCAATTTGTCGGCAATTTGTTGCACAACATTTTCATCAAGATGAGTATAAGTAAAATTAAGACTACGCATTTATCTGTCCTTAAATTAGGTAGTGTTTAAATTAGCTCGTCTATTTAACCACGACCACAAGCAACTGTTAAGTAAAATCAATCGAAAACAGCGCTAATACATATTTGGTAGTAGTAGTTAAACTGGAAAATAGCCTGTCAATAGAGTAACATTAGCGGTTATTTTCACAATTAAAAAACGAATTAATCAAAAGGAAAAATTATGTCCAGTCGCCGTCAAATATTAGTTACTTGTGCCTTGCCTTATGCAAACGGTCCAATCCATTTAGGTCATATGCTTGAACATATTCAAGCCGACATTTGGGTACGTTTTCAACGGATGCGCGGTAATGAAATTTATTTCGTCTGTGCAGACGATGCTCACGGTACACCTATTATGTTGAAAGCGGATCAAATGGGTATCTCGCCAGAACAATTGATTGCAGATGTGCAACAACAACATATTTCTTCATTTTCCGGGTTTAATATCAGTTATGATAATTACTACTCTACTCATAGTCCGGAAAACCAAGAATTATCCTGCACAATTTATAACAAATTGAAACAAAACGGCTTTATCAAGAGCAAGACTATTTCTCAACTTTATGATCCAGAAAAAGGAATGTTCCTACCGGATCGATTTGTGAAAGGTACTTGCCCAAAATGTAAAGCTGAAGATCAATATGGTGATAACTGTGAAGTCTGTTCCGCTACTTACAGCCCAACAGAGTTGATTAATCCTCGTTCTGTCGTTTCCGGCGCAACTCCGATCCTGAAAGAGTCTGAACACTTCTTCTTTGATTTACCGTCATTTGAATTTATGTTGAAAGACTGGATTAAATCTGGCACGTTGCAGACCGAAGTTTCCAATAAAATGATGGAATGGTTTGAATCTGGTTTACAGCAGTGGGATATTTCTCGTGATGCGCCTTATTTCGGTTTTGAAATTCCAAACCGACCTGGTAAATATTTCTATGTCTGGTTAGATGCTCCTATTGGTTATATGGCATCTTTCAAAAATTTATGTAATCGTAAAAATATTGATTTCGACCATTTCTGGCAACAAAACAGCAACACCGAACTTTATCATTTTATTGGTAAAGATATTGTCTATTTCCACAGTCTATTCTGGCCGGCGATGCTTGAAGGTGCAGGTTACCGCAAACCAAATAATATTTTTGTACACGGTTATGTCACAGTAAACAGTGAAAAAATGTCTAAATCCCGTGGTACTTTTATTCAAGCAAAAACCTATCTTGAATATCTTGATCCTGAATGTTTACGTTATTACTATGCAGCAAAATTAAGTGGTCGTATTGATGATTTAGATTTAAATTTGGAAGATTTTGTACAACGTGTGAACAGCGATATTGTCAATAAATTGGTTAATCTTGCTAGCCGTAATGCAGGATTTATTCAAAAGCGTTTCGATGGCAAATTAGCAGATCGCCTACACGATCAAGCCTTATGGCAAGAATTCAGCCAACAGGCAGAACAAATTGCTCAACATTACGAAAATCGTGAATACAACAAAGCAATTCGTGAAATTATGACTTTATGCGATAAAGCCAATAAATATGTGGATGAAACCGCACCTTGGATAATTGCAAAAGATGAAACTCGCCAGCAGGAATTGCACGAGGTCTGCTCAATGGGTATTCAAATGTTTCGTATATTAATGGGCTATTTAAAACCGGTATTGCCGAAATTGGCGGAGCGTGCAGAAGCCTTTTTGCACGATGAATTGCGTTGGGAAACCTTAACTTCTCCATTATTGGCACACGAAATTGCACCGTTCAAAGCATTATTTAGTCGTTTAGAAATGAAACAGATTGAAGCTTTGATCGAAGCCTCAAAAGCAGAAAATGCTCAATTTGCAACCCAAACAGCGCCGGCAAAAATAAGTGAAACAGACAGTGAAATTGAGCCATTTGAAAAAACTATTACTATTGATGATTTTGCTAAATTGGATTTACGTGTGGCAAAAGTATTGAAATGTGAAGCCGTGCCAGAAAGTAAAAAATTATTGAAGTTCACACTTGATTTAGGTGTTGAAACTCGTCAGGTTTTTTCAGGTATCAAAGCGGCTTACAACAAACCAGAAGAATTAGAGGGGCGAATGGTGATTATGGTTGCCAATCTTGCGCCTCGTAAAATGAAATTCGGACTTTCTGAAGGAATGATTTTATCTGCCGGTAGTGGTGGTGCAGATCTGTTCCTACTTGATGTCGATAGCGGTGCTAAAGCTGGTTATCGTGTCAAATAAAACCATCATAAATAGCGATGGGGCTTCTATTAGCTCCATCTTTCTTTTGATTCAATCAATTCACTTTCTAAGAAAAAACAATGTCACTCACACCCGAAAGCCAATTATTACAACGCCACCTTAATCTGTTTGAAAATGAAACTTTACTTTTTCTCGGTAATATACAGGATGATTTTCCATCACAATGTCGTATCTTAGCCAAACGGATTAATGTAGTCAGTTATTACTTTGATTATGTACGTCACGCTAAAAATCCTACTGAATTTAAGCTTGAAGCTGATTATCAAGAAGCATCTCTCATCATTTTTTACTGGGGAAAAAACAAACAAGAGTGTCTATTCCAATTAACTCAAATTTTGTCGCAAGCACCTATCGGACAAAAAATTTTATTAGTAGGAGAAAATCGTGGAGGCGTTCGATCCGCAGAGAAGTTTTGTGGCAAATTAGGCGATATTTATAAAATTGATTCCGCTCGGCGATGTAGCCTTTACTATTTTGAATTACGAAAACCGGTGCAATTTACATTATCTGACTGGTGGAAACAATATACACTTCCACAATTGCCACAATTAACTATCTATGCACTGCCGGGTGTATTCAGCTCCGGTGAGCTGGATCAAGGTACAGATTTATTGCTTTCAACTATGCAACAACCTGTGCAGGGAAAAGTGTTAGATATCGGATGTGGTGCTGGGGTAATCGGTGCTTATCTAAAATTCCTTTCACCACAAATTGAGCTGACAATGAGCGATATTCACGCTATGGCAATTGCCTCGACAACGCAAACATTGCAACAAAATCAACTGCAAGGTACGGTTATCGCTAGTGATGTTTTTTCACAAATTAATGACAAATTCGATTTAATTATCTCCAATCCGCCGTTCCATTCAGGTTTGAATACTGCTTATCAAGCAGTAGAAACCTTAATCACTGAAGCCAAACAACATTTAAATCGTGGCGGAGAATTAAGAATTGTAGCTAATGCATTTCTGCCTTATCCGGATCTGCTTGATCGCAGTTTCGGTACACATCAGGTTCTTGCGAAAACAGGAAAATTTAAAGTTTATAGTGTAAAAAACGCTTAAATGACGGTATCTTTCATAAACTTTTCACAATTTCATTGTCTAAATCGCTACAATTTCGTATAGTAACTGCCGTTCTCAACGGGGTGCATTACTAAAAGTAAGGCTGAGATAATACCCGTCGAACCTGAACTGATTAGTCGCAGCGGAGGGATTTGAGAAGCAGCTTGCTATTCAAAATCCTGTTTGCATTTATCAATAATGAAATAGGAATTCACTATGTTAAAAAAAACACTTTTCCTCAGTGTATTGACCGTTAGTACCATTTCTTTCGCCAATGCTGAAACCTTAACCGTTTATACTTATGATTCTTTTGCTTCCGATTGGGGGCCTGCACCAAAATTAGAACCTATGTTCGAAAAACAGTGCAGCTGTGATCTCAAATTCGTGACTTTTGAAGATAGTGTCACAATGTTTAATCGAGTGCGTTTAGAGGGCAAAAAAAGCAAAGCTGATATCGTGTTAGGTTTAGATCAAAGCTTAATTGAAGCCGCAGATCAATCACAGCTATTTGCCAAAACCAACATCAATTTAAACAATCTTCACTTACCACTAAAATGGGAAAATCAAACCTATATTCCTTATGATTTCGGTAGTTTCGCCTTTATTTATGACAAAACAAAACTCAGCAATCCTCCAAAAAGCCTAAAAGAATTGATTGAACGTCAGGATTTACGCATTATCTATCAAGATCCGCGCACCAGTTCTGTCGGTCGTGGCTTATTACTTTGGGTCAATCAGGTTTATCCGCAAGATCAAGTAGAACAAGCGTGGCAACAACTGGCAAAGCACACCGTCACTGTCGGCAAAGGTTGGACTGAAACTTACGGTGCCTTTTTGAAAGGAGAAAGCGATTTAGTATTGAGCTACCGTAGTTCACCACTCTATCATCAACTAAATGAACAGAAACAAAACTATGCTGCAACAGAATTCAGCGAAGGCAATATTTTACAAATCGAAATTGCAGCAAAATTAAAAGCAAGTAAACAAACGAAATTAGCAGATCAATTTTTACAATTTTTAATCTCACCGGAAGCACAAAATATCATCAGCAAAAGTAATGTGATGTTTGCTGTTACCGATGCAGCGATTGAACCACATTATGATCAGTTGCGTCATCGAGTGCTATCTGAAAAAACTATTGATACTTCAAATATCAGCCATCAACAAACCAAGCAATGGCTTGCTGTATGGCAAAATGCGTTGGCAAAATAATGCGTTATATTGAAATAAAACGGCAACTTTTTCTGTTGCCGGGTTTAGTCATATTATTACTGCTCGCCATTATTTATGGCGGCAGCTTACAACAATTACTACAACATAGTCGCTTCTCACAATGGCTAAATTTACTGCAAAACGATTACCTGCAACAAGTTATCTTTTTCAGTTTTTATCAAGCCGGATTATCCGCTACTTTCTCACTATTTTTCGGTATTATTGTTGCCAGATCACTGTTTTATCTAGATTTTTTTGCCAAAACCTTTCTATTAAAAATTTTCTCGCTGACCTATGTGTTACCGGCACTGGTTGCTATTTTCGGTATTGTCGGTATTTACGGTTTCAATGGTTGGATTAATCAATTTCTTCGTCTATTCGGGCAGCAACTTCCCGATATTTACGGTTTAAGCGGTATTCTAATCGCCCATCTTTTTTTCAATATTCCGTTAGCGGCAAAAGTGTTATATCAACGCTTGCAACAGTTGCCTGCTTCACAATTCAAATTGGCGGCGCAACTGAATTTACGTCATTGGCGTTTTTTCCGTTGGGTGGAAATGCCATTTTTGCGTCCAACCTGTTTTAATCTGTTCGGACTTATTTTTTTGCTCTGCTTCACTAGTTTCACTATTGTTCTAACGTTAGGAGGTGGTCCGAAATATACCACGTTGGAAGTTGCAATTTATCAAGCAATCACTTTTGATTTTGATATTGAAACCGCAGCATTATTAGCTATTTTACAATTTTTATTCTGCTTCACACTATTTAGCATTAACAACCGTTTTGGTCGTTATCAGCAAAGTGAAACTTCACTTCAACCACGCTGTTTACCGAATTTAAACCATTATCAACGTTGCTATCACTACTTTATTTTAATCACAGCGACACTTTTCATTGTTGCTCCGCTACTGGAAACGCTATTTGCTGGATTAAATGCCCGTCATTTATGGCAACAGTTGTTACATCCAGAATTATGGCAAGCTATTGCTTTTTCACTCTTGTTAGCACCCACTGCGGCACTACTTTGTCTGATACTAACAATTTCACTTCTCTTGACCACTCGCCATCTCTATTGGCTCGGCAAACAGCAAAGTAGTCAATGGATGTTAAATATCGGCACAATTATTTTAGCTATCCCAACCTTAGTGTTAGCAACAGGATTATTTCTCTTTCTTGCAGAAATGGAAAGCAATACAATATCGTTATTTATTTTAGTCGCTCTTTGCAATGCTTTAGTAGCAATGCCATTCGCATTACAGTTACTAACAGCGCCTTTTTATAGCAATATGTTGAACTATCAGCGACTCTGTTTATCATTAAATCTTCGTGGTTGGCAACGTTGGAAAATTGTTGAAAAGGCAACGTTAATTCGTCCATTATGCTCGGCATTTGCCTTAGCAATGGCAATTTCATTAGGTGATTTTACTGCTATCGCACTTTTCGGCAATAATGGTTTCACTTCATTACCGTTGTTGCTTTATCGACAATTAGGTCATTATCAAAGCGATGCCGCCGCTGTCACCGCAATGGTGTTATTGCTGTTTTATTTTTTCATTTTTTTATTTACGGAACAAAATCGACCCAATGATTACACTTAAACAAGTGCATTACACTTATCCACCAATGCCAATGTATTTTGATTTACAACTTACTCGAACTGAAAAAGCTGCCCTTATTGGTGCCAGTGGTGCTGGCAAATCTACCCTACTCAATCTTATTGCCGGCTTTGAATATGCAGAATCAGGAGAAATCTGGCTTAACGGTGAAAATCACACTTTCACTGAACCTTATCAACGCCCAGTATCAATGTTGTTTCAGGATAATAATCTATTTAATCATCTCACCGTTGCCGAAAATATCGCTTTAGGTTTAAAACCAAGTCTTTCGTTGAATAAAACAGAGCAAAAACAAGTCACTGATGTTGCCGAGCAAGTAGGGCTAGAACATTATTTAGCAAGACTGCCTCAACAACTTTCCGGTGGTCAAAGACAACGCGTTGCCCTTGCTAGAACCTTATTACGTAATCGTCCAATCTTATTGCTAGACGAACCTTTTTCTGCGCTTGATCCTGAATTACGACAAGAAATGTTGCAACTGGTTGATAAAATCTGCTGTCAAAAACAGTTATGTCTATTATTGGTCACCCATCAACTTAACGAGGTAATTAACATTATGCAACGAGTTATTCGAATTGATAATGGCAGAATAACTGAAAATTATTTGGTGCAACACCACAATAATCGTTAGAATACAGAACTTTGTTACAAAAATGATAAGGACAGGAATATGACAACAACAACGATTGAGCTATCTTCACTCACCCCACATCCAAGTGTGGAATATTGGTCAGTATGCAAAGTGGAAGCACTTTTTGAAACTCCATTTCTTGATTTAATCTACCGTGCAGCACAAGTTCATCGTGAAAATTTCAATCCACAAACCATTCAGCTGTCAACACTGATGTCTATTAAAACCGGCGGTTGTCCGGAAGATTGTGGGTACTGTCCTCAATCCGCCCGTTACCAAACCGGTGTGCAAAAAGAAGAACTTTTAGATATTGAAGATATTGTGGCAAAAGCCAAAATTGCTAAAGAACGAGGTGCAGGGCGCTTCTGTATGGGCGCAGCGTGGCGAGGGCCTAAACCAAAAGATATTGAAAAAGTCTCCGCTATTATTAAAGCAGTGAAAGAACTCGGACTAGAAACTTGTGGCACATTCGGTTTATTACAAGATGGAATGGCAGAACAGCTTAAAGAAGCTGGGTTAGATTATTACAACCATAATATTGATACTGCTCCGGAACATTATAAAGAGGTCATTAGCACTCGCCGTTTTGATGATCGCATCAATACTCTCGGCAAAGTACGCAAAGCTGGCTTGAAAGTATGCTGTGGCGGTATTGTTGGAATGAATGAGACTCGTAAAGAACGTGCTGGTTTGATTGCCAGTTTAGCTAATCTTGATCCACAACCAGAATCTGTCCCAATAAATCAGTTAGTCAAAGTGGAAGGCACACCAATGATGGAAGCGGAAGAATTGGATTGGACAGAATTTGTACGTACTGTTGCCGTTGCTCGCATCACAATGCCGAACAGCTATGTGCGACTTTCCGCTGGTCGTCATAAAATGCCGGAAGCAATGCAAGCACTCTGTTTTATGGCTGGTGCAAACTCCATTTTCTATGGTGACAAATTATTGGTAACTGGTAATAACGAAGAAGATCACGATCAAATGTTAATGGCCAAATTGGATTTAGTACCGGAAACATTAGAGAATAAGTTAACTTCTGAGGGATAATTTCTATTTAAAGAAATCTTATTTTTATGCCCCCAATTACCTTTTGGTAATTGGGTTTAATTTATTGTTTTATTTCTTAGCATCATAGTTAAAATAGTATATAAATACTTATTCAGATACATTAATAGAGTAAATCCGTCATTGCAAAAAATGATAAATAGGAACGATGGCGGCGGCGATAGAAATATCTTCAAACTTCATTTTGGAAGCACAGAGTTGAGCGGAAGTGCGGTGTAAATTTTGCATTGTTTTTGTGTGTTTTACATAGTCAATCAACTGGTTGATTAACAGCGGTGGCAACATTCCTGTGAGGACGATAACACGGGGATCGAGCCACGCAATGGCAGACAGCATAAGGGAATGGATTTGCTCTTGGCTGTGTGCGAGCCATTTTTGCACTTGAGGATTTTCCATTAAATTTCCTTGCAACTGCGACTCGCCGAGTTCGTCTTGCAAATATTTCCAGCTTGGGCGAGGGGCATCATAAGGGAACAATAAGCCCACTTCACCAGCATTACCGAAACCGCCGCGAATTAATTTGCCTTGCGAGATAATGCCCGCCCCAATGCCAAAATCAAGGCTGATGACCACCATATCTTCAATATCATTCCATAATCCCGAATAATATTCCCCCAGTGCCACCGTGTTAATGTTGTTCTCAATATGGCAGGGGTAGCCCAGTTTTTCGCTGAATACGTTGGCTAAGTTAGGGATATTTTGTAATAACGGAAACCAAGGGGACGAAATGGATTGATCGGCCAATAGGTAGCCAGAAAGAGAAAAACCGATGCCGAGAATTTTTGCTTCAGCGAGAAATTTTTTGTCTAAAAGTTGCTGAAGTGCGGTGCGAATTTGTTGGCATAATTCATCAAATTGCACGCTATTGTGGTAAACATAGCGTTCATTGGCAATTTTATTGCCAATAAAATCCACGATTGCGAGCTGAAATGAGTTATCTGAAAAGGTGATACCAATCGAGCAACAAGCATTGGGATTTAAAGTTAAATGAAAAGAGGGCGTTCCCCGTTTTTTTACCATTTTCTCCGTTTCTTTAATTAAGCCGAGAAACAGCAGTTTGCGGCAATATTGCGTTACTGCCCCAGGGGTTAAACCCGATAATACGCTTAATTCTTTGCGTGAGGGGGAATATTGGCGAATGAGCCGTAGTAACAGTTTTTCGCTGGCTTTGAGATTAAAAATCGCATTGTCTTTTTTGCTTTCAGTCATTTTTTGATCACGCCTCGTTCACAGTTTGCGATGGTTCGGGAGTACGGCTTCACATTATACAAAAGCGAAGCCGTGATCGGCTATGGGTAAAGTGCGGTGTTATTTTAAGGCATTTTTTACCGCGTTATAAAAATCGTCCATTTTACATAAGCCCTGTGCATTGGTTGGGCAATCTTCAAGCTGTAAGGTTATACGATTTGGCGGATTTGTTAAAGAGAGTTTTGTGCCGTTGTTTGATTAATATATTCGGCTTTAGTGAAAATCAGGTTTTGTTTGTAGATTGTGATAAGTTGAATACGATCATATAACATCCATTTATATTTAAAACTTCTAAACCAACGCCCCATCGGCACATTATCCCAACAATTTCCTCGACGACTCATACTTTGTATCAAGCCGTGTTGTTTTACACATTGCAACAAAAGAGAAAATCAGCCGTTAATGGACGCAATTAAAACTCAACACTTCAAAAGGTTACATTCAAATCACCAACATCATTAACGCCGATGACGCCATTTGCGGCACAAGTGCTTTTGTGCGAAGCTGAACCGAAAAGGCGAAAAAAGAAAATGCGTATAGCTAAATTTTGCTGGATAATCAAAGTGCGGTAAAAAATGCGTGGAAATTAAAAGAGAAAGAAAGTTTGATCGTAGTGTTGGATAAAAACGGCAAAGTGAAGTTTGTTCACGAGGGGAAACTTTCTTCTGCACAGATTGATGAAGTATTGAGTTTAGTCAACAGTCTGTTGAAAAATTAATAATCATTTTGAAAAAATAGCCGATTAATCGGCTATTTTTATAGAATTAATGCGATTTTCGGCAAGTATTTATTTTCTGTAAAAGTTGCTGAACTTCAGGATCATTAAAAATCTCTGTGATATTCTGGCTTAGTCGTCTTCGCCAGTTAGGATATTGAGCGCTTGTTCCCGGAATATTGACGGGTTCAGACATATTTAACCAATCTTCAGGCTGAAGCCCTAGCAATGCACTTTCTACCTTCCCCACATAGGCTTGCAGTTGATGATTAAATTTTTTACTAATTGGAGAGGATAAATCTTTTGGTAGATCAGGCTCAATTCCTGCTTCTGTTAGGCGTGCTAAAATTTTTGCTTTAGCTTCCTGACGCTGCTGTTGCAATATCGCCAAAATTTTTTCATTTGGGTAAATGCCGTAACGCTGTCCAAGTTCAAAATCATAGCCTCGCCAATAGCCATCAATGGTTGGCAGATCGTGCGTACTTAAGGTTGTCATTGCTTGATAAGGATAATCGGCTAAATCTCGACTTTTTCCTTGTTCGTCAAACTCGAAATAAAACACTTTATAAGATAAAATCCCCGCGTTTTTGAGCTTACTCACGATAGCTTTCGGAACTGTACCCAGATCTTCCCCGATAATAAGTGCTTTGTGTCGATGGCTTTCTAAGGCAAGAATGGCGATCAAATCATCAACAGGATAACGAATATATGCTCCATCTTGTGCTTGTCCATTCTTAGGAATCCACCACAGTCGTAGCAGTGACATAATATGATCGATACGTAATGCACCACAGTGGTTCAAATTGGCTCGCACAAGATCAATAAAGGGTTGATAGGCTCGCTGCTGCAAAATATGTGGATTGAGCGGCGATAAGCCCCAGTTTTGCCCTTGTGGAGCTAAAATATCAGGCGGTGCACCAATGCTGGCTTTTAAGCAATAAAGTTGCTTATCACACCAAGTTTCTGCGCCTTGATCGGAAACGCCAACAGCAAGATCACGATAAAGCCCAATCGGCATTTTTAAGGTTTTGCAGAGTTCATTACATTCTTTGAGCTGAGTTTCCGCAATAAATTGTAACCAAGCATAAAAGCGAATATCCGCTTGATGGGTTTCCTGAAAGCGTGCTACCGTTTCGCTATGATAATCCTGATATTGCGTAGCCCAATAATTCCAACCCCATTGTTCAGGGAATTGCTCACTGAGATGTTGATGAAGTGCATCAAAAGTGGCTTGAATAATAATGCTTTCCCCTTTTTGTTGGAGAAATTGCTCAAAATCAGCTTGGCGAGCAGAATTTGCCTGTTGTTGGAAAAAAGAGAAAGCAAGTCGTAGCCCTTCGAGTTTTAATGCCATCACTTCTGTGTAATGAATATGGCTTGCCGTGCGTAATTTTTCTAAGGTTTGCTGAATTTGTGGCTGCTGAAACCATTGCTGTGCTTCAGGATTTTGCTGAAATTCAGGTAATGTATTGAGATCAATATAAAGGATATTGAGCCATTTTCTTGATGAAGGACTGTAAGGGCTAGCACTTTCAGGATTAGCAGGAAAAAGAGCGTGAATGGGGTTTAACCCAACGAAATCCGCCCCTGTCGCCGCAATGTGGCGTAGAAATTGTTTGAGATCGCCAAAATCGCCAATGCCCCAATTATGCTCAGATTTCAAGCTATATAATTGAATAAATGATCCCCATAGCTTTTTACCTTGTTCCATTTCTGGTGGTTGATAACAGCGTTTTGGGGCAACGATCAAGCGGCAAGCATAGTTTTTCGTCCCGACCTTTAAGGTTAAATTGTGATAACCCAACGGCAGATGATGAGGAAAACGCAGGGTATTACGTTTTACTTTCCCTTTGATTTCCCCTTGCTGATTTTCCAGTTGAAGCCGCCAATCGCCCTGCACATTGTGCTTGAGATCCGTGCGATGGAGCTTTAAAAAGTGCGGTGTGTTTTCATAAAGGATTTTTACTGGTGGCAACATCGCTGAATATGTCCCCGTATTTCCCGCAAATGCCTTAAATAAACGCTGCTGGGTTTGCAGGCTGGCAACTTTTTTTAGCCCTCGTTCATCGTAAAAATAAGGCAGTATGCCTGCTTGCTGAAATCGCTTGGTTGATCTGTTCATTGTGCTAACCTCTGTCTTTACGCTATTTTTTTAGCCAAATGCGTGATTGATAATCACGGATTGAACGATCCGAGCTGAATTTGCCAAGCCGTGCGGTGTTTAAAATGGCACTTTCTAACCACGCATCACGATCTAAATAAGCCTGGCCAATACGCTCCTGAGCTTTTCGATAGCTCTCAAAATCAGCGAAAACGAGGAATGGATCTCGCTCAAGCAAACTATCTAACATTAAGCTGAACGCCGTTTTATCCCCTTTGCTCGCTTTGCCTTTGGCCAAAAAATCCACCGCATTTTTTAATACGGGATCATTTTGATAGTAGCTTTTTGGCGAATAGCCCTCTGCCAGCAAGGTTTGAATGCTTTCAACCGTATGACCAAAGAGGAAAATATGCTCTTTCCCTACCATTTCAGCAATTTCCACATTTGCCCCGTCAAGCGTTCCTAAGGTTAATGCCCCGTTTAATGCCAGCTTCATATTGCCTGTCCCTGAGGCCTCTTTGCCAGCCATTGAGATTTGCTCGGAAATATCCGCCGCTGGGATAATTTTTTCCGCTAGCGACACACGATAATCAGGTAAAAACGCCACTTGTAGCTTATCTCTCATCTGTTTATCGTTATTGATGATCTCTGCGACATTGTTAATGGCGTGAATAATATTTTTCGCCAAATAATAGCCCGGTGCCGCTTTGCCTGAAAAAACAAAGAGCCTTGGTGTGTAATCTTTATTCGGATTATCTTTTAACCATTGATAGGTGGCGATAATATTTAATAAATTCAAATGCTGGCGTTTGTATTCATGGAAACGCTTAATTTGTACATCAAAAATCGCATTTGGATTGACAGATAAGCTAAGTGTTTGCTCAATTTCTCTGGCAAGAGCCGCTTTGTTTTGCTGTTTTATATGCCAATAAGACTCGCGGAAGTTGGCATCATCAACCACATTTTCCACTTGGTGAAGTAGCTCAAGATCTTTTTTCCAATCCCCTTTGATAGTTTGATCGAGCAACTGGCTTAATGCAGGGTTGGCTTGTTGAATCCATCGTCTTGGGGTAATGCCATTGGTAACATTACAGAATTTTGTCGGGAAAAGTTGATGATATTCGGGGAAAAGCTGACTAACCAACAAATCAGAATGAATTTGAGCAACACCATTCACCGCAAAACAACTCACGACGCAAAGATTTGCCATTCTCACTCGGTAATCAAACAAAATCGCCAGTTTTTCCCATACTTTGGCATCATCGCCAAATTGTGCTTTCACTTGTTGATGGAAAAGGTGATTAATTTTTTCCACAATTTTAAAGTGGCGTGGCAATAATTGTTTGAATAGGCGTTGATCCCATTGTTCTAGAGCTTCTGGAAGCAAGGTATGGTTTGTGTAAGCGAAACTTTGTTGGCAAATAGACCACGCTTGTTGCCAAGAAAGATGATGTTCATCAAGCAAAATCCGCATTAATTCAGGGATTGCAAGGGTTGGGTGCGTGTCGTTGAGCTGAATCACTTGGCGTTTCGGAAATTCTTCCAAGGTGAAGCCTTGTGCCAAGTGGCGAGAAAGAATATCCGCCACGGAGCAAGCACAATGGAAATATTGCTGCATTAAGCGTAACTGTTGTCCTGCACGATGATTATCGTTCGGGTATAGCACTTGGGTAAGTGCGGTGCTTTTTATTAAGGTTTTTTCCGCTGCGACAAATTTGCCCTCATTAAACTGGTTTAAATCAAAAGATTGTGGGCTGTCTGCTTGCCAGAGGCGTAGCGGTTGGATTACGTCATTTTGATAGCCCACAATCGGCAGATCAAAAGCTTTGCCTTCAATGGTTAATTTGGGTTGCCATTCATAGCGATCTCCCTCGATTGCCACCACTTTTCCGCCAAAATGCACTTGTTGGGTTTTGCTTGGATTATAGCGATGCCAAGGATATTGATTTCTTCCCCACTCATCGCCACTTTCTACTTGTTTTCCATCTTGGAAAGCCTGTTTAAACAGCCCATATTGATAATGCAGCCCGTAGCCTGTCGCCGCTTGCCCTAGCGTTGCCATTGAATCTAAAAAACAGGCGGCTAAGCGTCCCAATCCGCCATTGCCTAAAGCAGGATCACGTTCTTGTTCCAGAACATCGACTAGCTCAATCTGATACTGGGCTAAATAGGCTTTGATCGCTTCATAATAGCCCAAATTCATCAGGTTATTCCCCGTGAGGCGACCAATGAGAAATTCCATTGAGAGATAATTAATATGGCGTTGCTCATCAACCTTGCCTTGCGGCTTGTGATATGCCATTTCAAGCACCGTACGAGCGATGACTTGATACCATTGCTCAAGGGTAAATTGTTGTGGTGAGTTAAGTTCAAAAAAACGGCAGTATTTTTGTACATTATTATCAAATAACGCCATTTCATTTGTATGAGAAATAGACATAAAAACTCCTTTTAAGGCATAAATTAAACATTCTTCTTGTTTTATTATGCTCGGCAGGAGAAAAAATAAATCCTCCTTGCTATAATCTTGTCAGTATGACGAGTAGGAAGTAATTTCTTATTTGGGGGAGGAGAACTCCAAAAGACATCTTTCATCAACAAAAGGGTTATTAACAATGTTAATTCCATCAAAACTTATTTGTTCTTACCGCCTACAAAATAGCGTAACCAGAACCGCTTTATTATCCTTGCTAGAACAGGCTTCAGATTATCCTTTAGTGCTGATTACCGCTCCCGCAGGTTATGGCAAAACTACGTTGATTTCCCAATGGGCAAAGGATAAACCACATCTAGGCTGGTATTCTTTAGATGAAAGCGATAATCAAACGGAGCGGTTCGCAGGCTATTTTTGTGCGGCATTAGCGAGAGCTACCAACAACCACATTCACAATGAAGACAATCCGCCCTATTCCAATTTGTTTTCACTGTTTAATCAGTTGTTGGTCAATCTTGCTTCCTACGAACAGCCATTTTATCTGGTGATTGATGATTATCATTTAATTGAAAACGAAGAAATTCACGACGCATTAAAATATTGGATCAAACACCAACCGCCTGCAATGACGCTCATTTTGATTTCACGTTCTCAGCCGCCATTGAGCTTAGCCAGTTTAAGAGTGCAAGAACAATTATTAGAAATTAATGCCCATCAACTGCCTTTTTCTCATCAAGAAAGTATTGCATTTTTCCAATCTCGCTTAGAAGATCCCTTAACGGAACAAGAAATTACCGCACTTTGTGATGAGGTGGAGGGCTGGCCGACGGCGTTACAACTCATCAGCCTTTCTGCCAAACAGCAGAAAAGTACTCTACAAGATATTGCCAAACGCCTTTCCCATCATAGTTTTCACATCAATGATTACTTAAATGACGAAGTGCTTGCCCCTGTGGATCAAGCGACTAGACAATTTATTTTGCGTTGCTCTATTCTGCGTTCAATGAACGAAACCCTCGTAGCTGAAGTAACGGGCGAAACAGAGAGCCGATTTATTTTGGAACGGCTAGAAAAACAAGGGCTATTTTTACAGCGAATGGAAAGCGATGATAATTGGTGGCGTTTTCACCCGCTTTTTGCCTCTTTCTTAGCCCATTGTAGCCAGCGTGAGTTGGCAAATGAAATGCCCACCTTGCACCAACAAGCGGCACAAGGTTGGCTCGCTCAAGGCTATGTTACCGAAGCCCTCTACCACGCCAGCTTATTAGAAAACAAACAATTATTGTTGCAAATTTTATCACAAAACGGCTGGCAATTATTCCACCAAGGGGAACTCAAATTATTAGAGCAAAGCCTAGAACATCTTGATGATACAGGGCTTGTCGCCTACCCTAATCTGGTGTTATTAAAAGCGTGGCTTGCCCAAAGCCAACATCAGCATAGTGAAGTAGCTGGCATTTTTGCCCATTTTGAGCAACAGAACATCGATCTCAGCCCTGAAAATCAAGCGGAATTTGACGTGTTGCTCGCCCAAGTCGCCATAAATTCAGGCGATGAAAACACCGCACTTTCACTTGCCTCCAACGCATTAAATCGCCTTGCTGACAACGCCCACTATGCTAAAATTGTTGCCACCTCCATTATTGGCGAGGCGTGGCACGTTAAAGGCAATTTCGCCGATGCCATTACAATGCTGCAAAAAGCGGAAAAAATGGCTCGTCAGTATCACACCTCTCACAATGTGCTGTGGACATTACTCCAACAATCGGAAATTTTGATCGCCCAAGGTTTTTTACAAGCAGGGTATGATATGCTCAATAAAGCGACGCTATTTGTGAAAGAAAACCACTTGCAACAAATTCCAATGTATGAGTTTTTGCTCCGTTTGAAAGGGCAAATTTTATGGGATTGGTATGATTTGGACAAAGCCGAAGCAATGGCAACCGCTGGTATTTCGGTGTTGGATAGCGAAGAAGCAAGGCTACAATGTTTGGCGATTTTATGCAAAATTTCCATTGTACGCGGGGATTTAGACAACGCCGCCCGACTGCTAGAAAAAATTACCCAACTACAAAATGCACATCATTATCACAACGATTGGAATGCCAATGCTGATCAGGTCAAAATTGTGTTATGGCAAATGACGAACGATAACCAAGCTGCTCAAAATTGGCTAATTCAAAACCAACCACCAAGCACGGATACCAATCATTTCAGCCAAGTACAATGGCGTAATATTGCGCGGGCAAAAATGCTGATTGGCGATTATGAGGCTGCCAAAACGATTTTGGATAAATTGATCCAAACGGCGGAAAAGTTACAATTTATCAGCGACTTAAACAGAGCCTTAATTTTACGCAATCGGCTGCATTTTCTTACACATAACAAAACAGCGGCGATGGCAGATCTTCAGCTTGCTCTTGCCCTCACCAAACAAACCAACTTTATCAGTGTTTTCGTGTTGGAGGGGGAAATAATGGCACAGCAAATCCGCCAATTACTTGCCCAAAACAGCCTCGATGAATTAGTTGCTCATAAAGCTCAATTTATCTTACGCCACATCAACCAATATTATCGACATAAATTCGCTCATTTTGATGAAGAATTTGTCGCACAATTATTAAAAAATCCGCAAGTGCCAGATTTATTAAAAATCAGCCCCCTTACCCAACGGGAATGGCAAGTGCTAGGCTTAATTTATTCGGGATATAGCAACGACCAAATTTCAGATGAATTACAAGTTGCCACCACCACAATTAAAACCCATATCCGCAATTTATATCAAAAATTAGGCGTAGCAAATCGTAACGAAGCCATTCAATACACAAGGGAACTTTTGCAGTTGATGGGGTACAGTTAAATTAAAAACGAAAAACGACTAGAAAAGGAAAATCAATGACAAACCTTGAAATACCACTCAAAAATGGCTATATTATGTGCTGAGGCGTAAGCTGCCATAAGTGCTATTTAATCGGGCGTAAGCTGCCATAAGTGCTACTTAATTAGGTGCAAGCTACCACAAGTGCTGAAAAAAGATGCCTAATCGGCATCTTTTTTTTTGCACAGTATTTTCATTGGGGAAATGGTTATGAGTGACAGATTAAAATTATATCGTGTAACAGATCACTATCTTGATTTTTTAAGAGAAATTGAACCGAAAATTCCAGCCAATAAAGATAATGGAAAAAAGCGACCTTAATCATATTTTACAGGCTTAAAAATCACGCCCTACAAGTGTTAAGAGCGTGATTTATCATTCAAAGTGCGGTCAGATTTTTCGCTATTTTTTTACTTTTTCTTCCCCTCAGGAATTAACCTTTTACACCGCCTGCGGTTAATCCGCCAACTAGCCAACGTTGGGCGAGTAGGAAGACGGCGGTGATAGGGATAGCGGAAAGGACGGCTGCGGCGGCGAAATCGCCCCATAGGTAATTTTGTGGATAAAGATATTGTTGCATACCCACGGCGAGGGTGTAGCTTTCCACATCACGCAAAAGTAACGAGGCGATTGGCACTTCTGTAATGGCAGCGATGAAAGATAAAATAAACACCACTGCCAAAATCGGCACAGAAAGAGGAAGCAAGATTAAACGGAATGCCTGCCACGGGGTTGCACCGTCTAATTCTGCAGCTTCTTCTAATGAGCCGTCGATAGTTTCAAAATAGCCTTTGATCGTCCAAACGTGCAATGCGATACCACCAAGATAGGCGAAGATCACGCCAGCGTGAGTGTTTAACCCCAGAAATGGGATATATTGCCCTAGGCGATCAAACAAGGCATATAAGGCGACAAGGGATAACACCGCAGGGAACATTTGGAAAATGAGCATTCCTTGCAATAGCGTTTTTTTGCCTTTGAATTTCATTCTTGCAAAGGCGTAAGCACAAGTAGTCGAGAGTGCAACAATCCCAACAGAGGTGAGGGTTGCCACTTTCACAGAATTCCAAAGCCAAAGTAATACAGGGAACGGCGGTGGAGTGATGCTACCATCAGAATGTACCACATCAAACCCAAGAGCGAGTTTCCAATGTTCCCACGAGATTTCGTTCGGGATAATCTCGCCGAGGGCTAAATTGCCGGGGCGTAGCGAAATGCCAACCACCATCAATAGTGGGAACATTATTAAGGCGATAAAGGCAATTAAAAATAAATGGGTTGCCCATAGGCGATAGCGTAATGATTTTGCTTGAACAATAGCCATAATCCCTCCTAGCCAAATTTCATTTTTGTGGCTTTGATATTCAGCAAGGCAAGCCCTGCGACTAATAAGAAAATGAGGGTTGCAATGGCAGCGGCTAGCCCGAAATCTTGGCTTCCGCCACCCTCAAATGCGATTCGGTAAGTATAGCTGACTAAAAGATCAGTATGTCCTGCTGGGGTGGTTGTGCCAATCATATCTGGTCGCCCATTGGTTAATAATTGAATTAGCACAAAATTGTTAAAATTAAAGGCGAACGAGGCGATCATTAAGGGAGTTAGCGGTTTTAACAATAATGGCACAGTAATTTTGCTAAAATTTTGCCAAGTGGACGCCCCGTCCATTGCGGAGGCTTCATACAAATCTTGCGGTATGGCTTTTAATAATCCCATACATAAGATCATCATATAAGGATAGCCCAGCCAAGTATTTACGATTAAAATCATTACCTTAGCTAAGAACGGATCATTAAACCATTCAGGGCGAATGCCGAAAAGCTGGTTCAAGATCATATTGATTTCACCGAAGCTTTGATTAAATAACCCTTTGAAAATTAAGATAGAAATAAATGCAGGAACGGCGTAGGGCAGAATTAATAAAAGACGATAAACCGCCTTGCCTTTTAAGGCTTCCCACTGTACGAGGCTGGCGAAAATCATTCCTAAGATCACAGTAAAAATTACCGTCAGCACAGAAAATACAATCGTCCAAATAAAAATTTGGATAAACGGCTTTTGAATGCCCTCATCGGTGAAAATTTTAATAAAATTGCTGAAGCCAATAGAAACGGTGAAACCGGGTTCAAGGGTTTCTTTCAGCCAGTTGCCTTGTGCATCTATTTGTTGGAAAAAGCCTGTGTCAAAATTGGCAGCATAGCGTTTGCCGTTTTCATTATTAATGAGCTGGTGTGTCGCTTCGTCATAATGATAACGAGGACTTTGGGCTGAAAACTGGCGTAATGAACTCATTGTTAATGATGAGCCATTCGGTAAAATTAAGGTCATCGCTTGCAAGGCTTGGCGATTCTGGGTGATAGTTTTCAGCGGAGCGGTACTGATGTTTGGCAGATCTTGTTGCGTTAAATTGACTTGTGCAGGGGCTAACGGTACGGGTTCGGAAAGAAAATATTCTCCGTTATGCGATAAGCCAATTTGGAATTTTCCCTCCGCTTGTGGGTAGAGCTTGAAATCATATTTTTCGCCAGATAAATATTTCTGGGTGGTTAAAACGTTTAACGCACGCTCAAATGAAAGTTGGTTTGTGCTGCTGTAATTGGTGAATGCAATGGCGATAGTGGCTACCAATGGAAACAAAATAAAGATGATCATTCCTGTGATGCCGGGGTACACATATCGCCACGCATAGGCTTTCGGGCTGCTAAAAATATAAACCCCAGAAGTGAGAATCACGAGGGTTAAAATCGCAAAAAGATACTCGCCTTGGGAATACATCAGCATTACGGCATAAAAATCCAAGAGCAAAATGGCAAGGATTAGGCTGTATCTGACAAAACCTCGTTGCTTCAGCTTGGGGGTTAAAACAGGATTGGGGCTTAAAAATGATCGCATACTACACCTCAAAAAAAAATGTAAAAAAAAGCACCGCACTTTTAGCTATAGACAAAAGGGAGAAATTCCCCTCAAATTATTGCTGTTTTAAAATTCTTGCTCGTGCGTCATCTAGGGCGTGTTGTACCGTTTGACGACCATTCACCGCATTGGTAATCGCACTGCGTTCAGCGTACCAAAAGGCGGACATTTGCGGAATGTTCGGCATAATTTCTCCGTTTTCCGCATTCGTCATCGTGGCGGCAATGCTAGGATCAACAGCGAGCTTAGCTTGGTAAGATTTCAATGCCACCGCACCCAATGGTTTATCTTTATTCACAGTGGCTAACCCTTCGTCTGTTAAAAGATAATTTTCTAAAAACTCAATAGCGAGATCCTGATTTGGGCTTGCGGCATTGATCGCGGCACTTAATACCCCCACAAATGGTTTAGATGGGTTACCATTGAGGGTAGGCAATACTGCCACGCCATAATTGATCCCACTTTTTTCAATGTTGCCCCACGACCAAGGCCCGTTGATGGTTAAGGCAGTTTCCCCTTTGTTGAAGCTAGCTTCCGCAACGGAATAATCCATATCAGGATTGATCACCTTATCTTTCACCAAATCTACGACAAATTGTAATCCTTGTTGCGAACCTGCGTTATTCACGCCGATGTCTTGCGGGTTATAGCGTCCGTTGTCAAATTTGAACGCATAGCCTCCATTGGCAGCAACTACTGGCCAAGTGAAATAAGGCTCTGCAAGGTTCCACATAATGGCATTTTTCCCCTGTGCTTTTAGGGTTTTATCCAATTCGCGGATTTCTTCCCAAGTGCGAGGTGGCGATTTGATCAGGTCTTTGTTGTAGATTAATGAAAGGGATTCAATCGCAACAGGGTAAGAAATCACCTTGCCGTTATAGGTTTGTGCGTCCCACACGAAATCGGCGAATTTTTCTTTAAATTCAGGGCTAGGGTGTAATTCGGCTAACAATCCTGCTTGTGCATAGCCACCAAAGCGATCGTGTGCCCAGAAAATGATGTCGGGTCCATCGCCTGTTGCGGCAACTTGTGGGAATTTTTCTTCTAGTTTATCAGGGTGTTCTACTAACACGGGAATGCCTGTATCCGCTTCAAATTTTTTCCCAACTTCAGCCAAGCCGTTATAGCCTTTGTCGCCGTTGATCCAAATCACCAGTTTTCCTTCGCTCATTTTCGCCATTACCGCCCCTGAGAAAACAAGGCTGGCAATGGTGCTTAGGGTGAAAGTCAATAAGGTTTTTTTCATCACTTTTTTCATAATACTACGCTCCTGATTGTGAGTGGGTAATAAGGATTTCTGCTTCATTATGCGTAAATTTTACAATTTGTTATCCTCCCCCCATCTCCTCCTTTTAAAAAATCAGCCTGTTCTGACAAGTTTTTTCTATTTCTGTGAGCAAGCTCACAAAAATGAAAGAAGAAAATGTGATCGCTATCACAAAAGCTCGCCAAATTGTCCTTTTCAACACACAACATCATTTTCAGCCGGTTTTTCCATCTAATCCTTAAAAAAATCCGTCAAGGAGGATTTTTTTTATAAATGAATAGGGGAAGATACGGCACATTGAATTATCCTAAGCTTTCGGATAAAAATGCAAAACGAGGTTAAATATGGCAAAGGTATCCTTACGCAATGTGGGTAAATCCTACGGCAATGTACAGATTTCAACGGACATTAATTTAGAAATTGATGAAGGCGAATTTGTCGTTTTTGTTGGACCTTCTGGCTGTGGAAAATCCACCTTACTTAGAATGATCGCAGGGCTTGAAGACATCAGCACAGGGGATTTATACATCGGCGAAAAAAGAATGAATGATGTGCCGCCAGCCAAAAGAGGCATAGGAATGGTGTTTCAATCTTACGCCCTCTACCCTCATTTGAATGTGGCGGAAAATATGTCTTTCGGCTTAAAACTGGCTGGGGTGAGCAAAGCGGAACGTGAGGCTCGGGTAAATCAAGTGGCAGAAGTGTTACAACTTGCCCATTTGCTCGATCGCAAGCCGAAAGCCTTATCGGGCGGTCAGCGACAACGGGTGGCGATTGGCAGAACTCTCGTTTCTCAGCCTGAAGTCTTTTTACTTGATGAACCCCTTTCTAATCTTGATGCCGCATTACGCGTACAAATGCGGGTGGAAATTTCCAAATTACACAAAAAATTGAACCGCACTATGATTTACGTTACCCACGATCAAGTGGAGGCGATGACCCTTGCCGATAAAATCGTGGTGCTAAAAGCAGGCGGCATCGCACAAGTTGGCAAACCGCTTGAGCTGTATCATTATCCTGCTAATCGTTTTGTCGCTGGATTTATCGGCTCGCCTAAAATGAATTTCCTCCCTGTTAAAGTTACAGGCGTAGAGCCAGAGCGGGTTCAGGTGGAATTACCCGATGCAAATCATCACAACTTTTGGATTCCCGTTCTTGCTAGTGGGGTGAAAGTGGGCGATAACCTTTCACTTGGTATTCGACCTGAACACCTTGTCCCCTCTGAAAAAGCAGAAGTTACCCTACGAGGCAAAGTGCAAGTGGTGGAACTGCTGGGCTATGAAACCCAAATCCATCTTGAAATCCCTGAAATCAAACAGCCAACCTTGGTCTATCGACAAAATGATGTGGTGTTGATTGATGAGGGGGCAGAATTTGATATTGGGATCGTGCCAGAGCGTTGTCATTTATTCAAAGAAAACGGGGTGGCTTGCCCAAGGCTTTTTAAAGAAAAAGGGGTGTAACCATCATTTTTCATTTCTCTTTCATACGTCAATTATTTTCAAGTGAGGTCGCTTATGAAAAACGCAAAAACACGCATTGCAACCGCTATCGCCGCCAGTTTTATCGCACTGAGTGCGAATGCCGTTGATTTTCACGGCTATGCTCGTTCGGGCATTGGTTAGACATCAGGCGGTGGTGAGCAAACTGCCTTTACAGTAAACGGTGGTGGTTCAAAATATCGCTTAGGCAACGAAGCGGAAACTTATGCAGAATTTAAACTGGGGCAATCGCTTTTTAATGAGGGCAATAAATCCATTTATTTAGATTCCAATCTTGCCTATTCCATTAATCAGCAAGGCGATTGGGAAACCACCACGCCCGCCTTGCGTGAGATCAATGTGCAATTTAAAAATTTCCTCGATAGCCTACCCGATGCCACTTTATGGGCAGGGAAACGCTTTTATCAACGCCACGATGTGCATCTTAATGACTTCTATTATTGGGATATTTCAGGCCCTGGCGCAGGGGTAGAGAATATTGATGTGGGCGTAGGGAAATTGTCTTTTGCCGTAACTCGCAATACCGAGCAAGGCGGAGCGTACGGCTGGAATTATAACCCGATTACGAAAAAGTGGGAATCCACTCGTGATCTAGATAAAGACGTGTATAACGATGTCTTTGATGTGCGTCTTGCCGATCTTGAAGTGAATAAAAACGGAAAATTAGAAATCGGGCTAGATTACGGCAACTCGCATACCAAAAATCACGCCAGCCGTGTCGAGGGTGCAAGTAAAAACGGCTATATGCTCACCCTCGAGCACACACAAGGCGAATTTTTTGGCGGTTTTAATAAATTTACCGTGCAATACGCCACAGACGCGATGACCTCTTGGAGTACGGGACATTCTCAAGGTGGCTCAAATACCAATAAAGGGCATATGCTACGTTTAATCAATCAAGGCGTTGTCGCACCGTCAGATAAAGTGGAAGTGATGTATGCGTTAATTTACGAAAAAACCGATTTAGATAATCATCAAGGGAAAACTTGGTATTCCGCAGGCGTTCGCCCGATGTACAAATGGACTGACACAATGAGTACGCTGGTTGAAGTGGGCTATGATCGCATTAAAGATCAGCAAACAGGATTGAAAAATCAACTAATGAAATACACCCTCGCCCAACAATGGCAAGCCGGTAGCAGCATTTGGGCAAGACCTGCAATCCGTGTGTTCGGCACTTATGCTCATTGGAACGATAAATTTAATACCAGCAAACGCACTGACGCAGGCTATAAAGCCAAAGATGGCGAATTTATCGCTGGCATACAATTTGAGGCTTGGTGGTAATGCCAACCACGGAATGGATCTCAGATTCAGGCAACCCATAAGTAAATCATAGGACAAGGCAAGTAAAAAAACTGGCTCAAAAAACCACCGCACTTTTGCTTGCCTCTTCAACAACACAATGGCTTTCTTCTTGTGAGGTAACAATGAAATTAACCCAAAAAATACCCTTTTTTTTGACCGCACTTTTCGCCATCACCGTTTTCAGCACATCGCCAACGTTCGCCGCGACCTTGTCTTTGCCTGCTCAAAGCCTCGCTCAGTTGCACTGGCAAGATGTCGCACTACCGCAACAGGTGAAAACCGAACTTAACGCCACACAAAAACAAGGGTTTACGCTCTCTTTTGCTGGGATTGAAAGCCCTGTTGCGGCTTATCGTCTCCCTGCAAGCCAAGGAGCAATGGAAATCGAAATTGAAAGTGAGGTGCAAAATCAGCAGGTTTTTGTCCCGAATGTCGTGGTTTTAGATAGTCAATTTCAGGTTGCAGCACATTATGATTCCGCCTACTTTAAACTGCAAGAAGAACGTGGGCTAAAGCCGAATAAATTAGTTGCGACGCTAAATCTCACGCCAATTAATCAAGGGGCATTATACTTGCTGATTTACACCACAAAAGCGGATTTGGCAGGGCAAACTGTCGTCCCTCACCCCTCAAAACTTTTTGCCAAAGCCACAGGCAAACAACCGCCAGCGATTGCGGATATTCAAGTGAAGCATAGTTTAAATGGCAAGCTCATCGTTAATTTCCAACCCGCTAACGGCACACATTTTGTCGGCTTAAATCAGATTTTTACAATGGAAAAAAACGCCCCCGCAGCCACCGCCGTGATTGCTAACCAAAAGGGAGAGAATGAGAAAAATGTTAAGGTGGAGAAAGAAACGGAGGCCTATTTTAATCAAGCTGTCCTCAATGCGTTAAAACAAAAAGACATCAACCGAGCCTTAAATCTGGTCAATGAAGCGGAAAAATTAGGGCTACGAACGCCTCGAAAATTATTTTTACAGCAGGTTTCAGCGAAATAATCTTACTTTGTCTTTTTCATTATTTACTGCACCAAGAGAGTGCAGTTTTAATTCATTTAAAAAGTGTAATGGTACATTACAGTTATATTAGAAGTTCAAGCTCCTTTGAAGAATATA
>NZ_JTJP01000031.1:0-13061 GCF_001678575.1 Gallibacterium genomosp. 1 | reverse complement strand
TAGGTCACTGCCAGGTTTTTTATTTACTAAATACATTTCTTTAGTGTATTTAGTAAATAAAAGAATTTTTTGGCGATAATAATGCAATAGTACCACCTGATCCCATGCCGAACTCAGAAGTGAAATATTGTAATGCCGATGGTAGTGTGGGGATTCCCCATGTGAGAGTAGGTCATCGCCAATTATCTATTTACGGAGCGGTAGTTCAGCTGGTTAGAATACCTGCCTGTCACGCAGGGGGTCGCGGGTTCGAGTCCCGTCCGTTCCGCCACTTTTTCTATCAATAGGGGCGTAGTTCAATTGGTAGAGCACCGGTCTCCAAAACCGGGTGTTGGGAGTTCGAGCCTCTCCGCCCCTGCCATCTATAATTTTTCCATTTTTTGTTTAGTATTTTTTCCTTATTGATCCTTATTGAATAGATATCAATCCTTACTGATATCGATTTATTTAATCCTTTTGTTTCTTGATTTAATTTAAACTATAAGTGTTTTTATGCATCATTTAGTATTTTAAATGATGAAGGGTTTTTTAAGTAAAGCGATTACTAGCTTGATATTTAAAATGTGAAAAAAGAAAAGCGTTAAATTTATAGGAATCTAATGATAATTTAAAGGGCTAAGCCGTTGTAATATACGGCTTAGCCCCTTTCTTTAGTATTTAATTAATTAAGCTTTTTGCTTTTTCTGATAATCATAAGCAGCTTTAATAAATCCACTGAATAAAGGATGCCCATCGCGTGGCGTTGATGTAAATTCAGGATGGAATTGGCAAGCAACAAACCAAGGATGATTAGGCACTTCAATAATTTCAACCAATTTATTATCTGCTGACCAACCGGTTACTTTTAACCCAGCTTTTTCAATTTGAGGTAATAGTTTGTTGTTAACTTCATAACGATGGCGATGACGTTCTTCGATAGTTTCTTCACCATATAATTTGCGAGCTAAGCTGCCTTCAACTAGATGGCATTTTTGTGCGCCAAGTCTCATAGTGCCACCCAAGTCAGATTTATCGCTACGAACTTCCACGTTACCATCCGCATCTTGCCATTCTGTAATTAATCCAATAACGGGTTGAGGACAATTTTTATCAAATTCCGAAGAACTCGCATCTTTCATTCCTGCAACGTGACGTGCATATTCAATCAGAGCAATTTGCATTCCTAGACAAATCCCTAAGTAAGGAATATTATTTTCACGAGCATATTGTGCAGTTAAAATCTTTCCTTCAATTCCTCGATAACCAAACCCGCCTGGCACTAATATTGCATCTAAACCTTTTAATAAATCAGTGCCTTTAGATTCAACATCTTGTGAGTCAATATATTTGATATTGACGGTTAAACGATTTTTCAATCCACCGTGTTTTAATGCTTCATTGACTGATTTATAGGCATCAGGCAATTCGGTATATTTCCCAACCATTCCTATAGTGACTTCACCGATTGGATTAGCTTCTTGATAAAGCACATTTTCCCATTCAGATAGATCTGCTTCCGGACAATCAAGGTGGAAGCGTTGACAGATAAATTCATCCAATCCTTGTGATTTTAGTAATGCAGGAATTTGATAAATGGAATTAACATCTTTTAATGAAATAACCGCTTTTTCCGGCACGTTGCAGAACAGTGCAATTTTTGCACGTTCATTCGGTGGGATAATGCGATCGGAACGACAAATCAACACATCTGGTTGAATACCGATAGATAATAATTCTTTTACTGAATGTTGTGTTGGCTTAGTTTTCACTTCTCCAGCAGTTGCAATATAAGGCACTAAAGTGAGATGCATAAATAGAGTTCTTTCACGGCCTACCTGCACTGCAAGTTGGCGTAATGCTTCCAAAAATGGAAGTGATTCGATATCTCCCACCGTTCCACCGACTTCAACAATAACAACATCGTGACCAGCAGCACCTTCAATAACTTTCGCTTTAATTTCATTAGTAATATGTGGAATAACCTGAATTGTTGCACCAAGGTAATCACCACGACGTTCTTTACGCAATACTTCAGAATAGATCTTTCCGGTAGTGAAGTTATTACGTTTGGTCATTTTAGTGCGGATAAAACGCTCATAATGTCCGAGATCGAGATCTGTTTCTGCACCGTCTTGAGTAACAAAGACTTCACCGTGTTGAGTTGGACTCATTGTACCCGGATCAACGTTAATGTAAGGATCTAATTTCATCATTGTAACGTTCAAGCCACGAGCTTCTAGAATCGCTGCAAGAGATGCCGCTGCAATGCCTTTCCCTAAAGAAGAAACAACACCGCCTGTGACAAAAATATAATTTGTTGCCATTGTTTTATGCCTATTAATTTAAATGTGGATGGAATATAAAGAGATACCTGAGTATCAAGACGGGATGATAGTTTACAGGATTTAGCTAACTAACTCAATCTAAGATTGAGATCGCCATTGGGCGATCTCACGTTAAATTACAATGTTATTTGCTGATCTTTGTTATAAAGAGAGCGATAACCGAAATAAAGAGAACCAAAAACGGATAAACAAACAGCGGTACAAATCGCAATCATAATAGCAATTTGGTACAAAATAGCGGTATTAGGTAGTGTCCCGGAAAGAATTTGACCAGTCATCAAACCAGGTAAAGCGACAATACCCATTCCAACCATAGAGTTTAGTGTTGGTAATAATGCACTTTCCAGAGCTTGATTGACAAAAGGTGTCAATATTTTTTGTGGTGTTACCCCAAAATTGAGTAACGCTTCAATTCGTGAACGTTCGCTTTGTAAACTTTCACGAAATGTTTTGACACCAAGATTTACCCCAGTCATTGCATTTCCCATAATCATTCCGCTTAAAGGAATAACATATTGAGGATGAAAGAAATCTTCTTTCACGACAACAAGAATAAAAAACGCTAATATGGCAAGACCGGAAAATGAAATAGAGCCGATAATAGCTAATTTAAAGCGTTGATTTAAATTAGGATTTTTTGAAAGGACTTGGTGTACAGCAAAGATGATCATTGCCAATAAATAAAGTGCTGTAAAAATAGGATGTGGATTTTTAAAAATATAGGTCAGTACAAAACCGGCAATAATGAGTTGTAACGTCATTCTAATGCTGGCAATAAACAAGAGTTTAGACTGATTGATTTCGCACTTTTTCATAATAAAAAGTACTATTAATAATAGGAGATAAACTAGACAAAAATTAAAAATCTGGATTTCGGCAATATTGTTCATAATCAATTCCTAATGAAAATAAATAATTTGATCAGCGTACTTTTGGGTTAAATTCTGATCGTGACTGATCATAATTAATGTCATTTTGGGTAAACAAAATGATTTAAAGTTATCCATAATTTGTGAGGCAACTTGTGCATCTAGTGCGGATGTTGGTTCATCCAACATCAAAATATTAGGTGAAAAACTAAGTGCAATCGCAATAAATACTCGCTGTTTTTCACCTCCGGAGAGCTGATTGACTGAGTGTTCTAAGCGGAACGGAACGCAACAAAGATCCAAATAGGATTGCAATTGTTGTTTATCCGGTAAGGTATGTTCTCTATAGCGATGATATTGTTGGAAATTTTCCAGAATAGTGCCATCAAACAGATATAATTGCTGGGAAGCGAGTAAAATTTCGTGGCGTAGTTTGATTTTATCAAATTGTTGTATCTCTTTGTTTTGATATAAAATTTTCCCTTGTGTAACTGGTAATGTGGCATTAAAAAGGTGAAGTAGAGTGCTTTTACCACATCCACTCGGCCCTTGAAAAAATGTTGCTTTACCTTGCTCAATATAGATATTGGGGTAATGAATCCTGTTTTGAAAAACAACGTTTTCAGCGGATAAAATAATTGACATAACATTTCCTTTTTTAAAACTTATTATGAGGAGCAATATTTATGAATTTTCAACAGATTTTGCAAACTTTGCCATCTATCGAAGGTATTCAACAAATTGATATTATAAATTCTCAAACAGAAATTGTGCATACTATTCCTGCAATCATCGGAAAGTTAGGATCTTTACGGGTATATCACGCATTAGCACAAAAATACAATGGTGAATTAGATAAAAATAGCGCACAACAAGGATTAGAGTGGTTTGCGGAACATTATCAGGATGCACTCGAAAACCCGGGAAAACATCCTAATATTGATTTGTTATTATCAGTAATTGCCAACGATAAACATTGGAAAATTAAGGTTTTGAAATAATTATTTTCTTAATTTAATGGTGTTAATGGCGTGATCTTCTCCTTTTATTAAAATTAGACTTGCTCGTTCACGGGTCGGAAGAATATTTTCGTGCAGATTAACGCCATTGATACTTTCCCAAATAGTTGAGGCGATTTTTATCGCTTCAGATTCAGAAAGTTTAGCGTAATTATGGAAATATGAATTCGGGTTAGCAAAAGCACCTTTACGAAATTTAAGAAAACGCTTGATATACCAGTGTTTCAACAAAGTTTCTTCTGCATCAACGAAGATAGAAAAATCAACAAAATCGGATACAAATAAATTATGCGATTTATGGCTTCGTTGTAATACATTTAAACCTTCAATAATTAAAATATCTGGTTGATTAATTTCAGTATATTGATCGGGAATAATGTCATAAGTCAGATGGGAATAAACGGGTGCTTTTACGCTTTCTTTGCCTGATTTAATGTCTGAAACAAACTGAATTAAAGCTTGAGTATCGTAAGAAACAGGGAATCCTTTTTTGCTTAATAAATTTAACTGCTTAAGTTTTTTCAGTGAGTATAAAAAACCATCTGTAGTAATTAAATCAACTTTTCTTTCTGGCTGAGTTAAAAGTGTCTGTAAAATACGAGCCGTTGTGCTTTTACCAACAGCAACACTACCGGCAATACTGATAATATAAGGTACTTTTGGCTTTTTTATACCAAGAAACCGTTCTATAACAGCGTGGCGTTGTAAATTTTCATCAATATAGTAATTTAATAAACGAACTAAGGGTAAATAGATAGAACGAACCTCATTTAAAGAAAGTTCATCATTAAAGCTAAGTAGCGGTTTTAGATCCTGTTCCGTTAAAGATAAAGGGAAAGAATTTCTTAGTGCAGCCCATTGTTCCCGTTCAAATACTAAAAACGGTGAAAAATCATTAGTATTGTGCTTATTCACAATATCCTTCTTATTTGATGAAAATAATAAAAAACAGTGAAATCTATGTTATAGAAAGTGAACAAAAAAGGCAAAATGAATGTTTGTAATAAGACAAAACGACATTAAAAAGGATTAAAACGATATAAGATCGATTTAATCCTTTATTTGCTAATGGCTTATTTTATCAAAGCAGATTTAAAGCCAGAAAACATAGGCAAAAGTAGCGATAAGGAATACGCAGAAAATATTGAGGATAATTCCTGCTTTGACCATCTCTTGTTGTTTAATTTGACCCGAACCGAATACAATTGCATTTGGTGGAGTTGCCACTGGAAGCATAAACGCACAAGATGCACCTAATCCGATAATTAAGGCAAGACCGATTGCTGGTACACCTAAAGCTTCTGCAATAGAGATGAAAATAGGCACCAATAATGCAGCACTCGCAGTATTGGAAGTGAATTCAGTTAAGAAAATAATGAAAGCAGCAACAACCAAACCAATAATGTAGAAATGTCCGCCTTGAATTAAAAAGACAATACCATCAGCCATCACTTTGCTTGCACCGGAATCTTTCAACACAGCACTTAGTGTTAAACCGCCACCAAAAAGCATTAACACACCCCATTCTGTGTTGTCTTGGATCTGTTTCCAATTCGCCACGCCGGTGATGCAGATTAAGACTGCCGCCAACAATGCGATAAAGCTGTCAAAGCTAGCAATTTTTCCGGATAATCCCAATAATGATGCTAACATCGGATTAACGGAGCTACTGAAAATCCAACATAGTGCAATAAAAACGAAAATAGCTAAGGTAATGAGACGTTGACGATCAATCTCAATCTGTTCAAATTCAAATTTAAATGATTTTTCAAATTTTGGACGAAAAACAAGATATAACGCAGCAATCATTACCGGCATTAATAAAATCATTATTGGCAGGCCGTATCCCAACCATTGAGAGAAATTGAGGTGTAATTGAGAGGCAACAATCGCATTCGGTGGGCTACCAACTAATGTTCCCATTCCGCCTATACTAGCACTATAAGCAATCCCTAATAAAACGAACACATAAGTATTGTGTTGTTTCTGTTGATCGAGATTAGACAAAATCCCCATTGCCAATGGTAACATCATTGCAGCAGTGGCAGTGTTGCTCATCCACATTGATAAAAAAGCAGTGACTACAAACAGATAAATGACTGCTATCAATAAATTTCCTCTGGCAAGAGACATAATTTTATTAGCAATAAATCGATCTAATTTTTGAATATGTAATGCAGTTGCCAACGCAAAGCCACCAAAGAAAAGAAAAATTGTTGGATCAGCAAATGCAACGAGAGCTTTTTTAGTATCAGTTAGCCCCATAGCAACGGCTAAAATCGGAATTAATAGTGCTGTTACAGTCACGTTTAACGCTTCCGTCAACCATAGGATCCCAACGAAAACCAATAAAGTTAAACCTTTATTGACTTGAGGTTCAAATGGCAGACTAAATAGTAAAATTAATGAAATCAGAATATCTATGCCTAAGATTAAACTTGATCTGCTCCAAACTGTTGGAGACTTGTTGTTTGTCATAATGTATCCTCCTTTACTTTACGAGCATTATTTAATTTTCAATATACCAAATAGCAATGCTTTCGTCAGAAAGTAAATCCAGAATTGTGAGCTAGTGAACAACTTTTCTGTCGCTTAAATTTTTTCTGCCTATTTTTGTATCAAAAAACAACAAAAATTTGTTCATTTTTTATTTTTATATAGTTTTGATCACATAAATAAATTCATTTTTCTAAAAATAGTCATTAAAAATGTGATCTCGCTTACAAATTTGTTCTTTTTCAATCAAATTGTGATTTTTTATTTTCTTTTTGAGTTAAAATAAAGCTAAATTTTCGTATTGGAATAATTTATTGTGTGTTGGGGGCTTCAAAAATGACAAATCAGCAAGTAAATACGACCTCTCCGCAATGGGAAACCGATGTCATCATCATTGGAGGTGGGGCAACCGGCGCAGGCATTGCGCGTGATTGTTCGTTACGGGGACTTCGCAGTATTTTATTGGAACGTCGTGATATTGCGACCGGTGCTACCGGACGTAATCACGGTTTATTACATAGTGGTGCGAGATATGCGGTTAATGATCACGAATCTGCAGAAGAGTGTATTAAAGAAAATATGATCTTGAAACAGATTGCGCGCCATTGTGTGGAAGATACCAAAGGGCTATTTATTACTCTACCGGAAGATGATCTCAATTATCAAAAAACATTTATTGAGAGTTGTCAAAAAGCAGGCATTGACGCAGTTCAAATTGAGCCGGATTTGGCAAAACGTTTAGAACCGTCAGTTAATCCAGCTCTGATTGGTGCAGTGGTTGTGCCGGACGGTACTGTCGATCCATTCCGTTTGACCGCTGCAAATATGTTAGATGCCAAAGAGAATGGAGCAACTATTTTAACTTATCACGAAGTAACTAGATTAATTCGTGAAGGAGATAGCATTATTGGCGTAGAAGCATTTGACCATAAACGAAAAATGAATATAAAAGTTTATGCCAAGATTGTGGTTAATGCTGGCGGTATTTGGGGACAAGGGATTGCTGAATATGCTGATTTAAAAATCAAAATGTTTCCGGCAAAAGGTTCATTATTGATTATGGGACACCGTATTAATAATTTGGTGATTAATCGTTGTCGTAAACCGGCGAATGCTGATATTTTAGTGCCAGGGGATACCATTTGCGTTATCGGTACAACTTCCGACCGTATTCCATATGATCAAATTGATAATATGATTGTCACACCACAAGAAGTGGATGTTCTGTTTACCGAAGGTGAAAAATTGGCACCGTCATTACGTCATACTCGTGTATTGCGTGCTTATGCCGGAGTGCGTCCATTGGTTGCGAGTGATGATGACCCGTCAGGGCGTAATGTTAGTCGTGGTATTGTGTTGTTGGATCACGAAACACGGGACGGATTAAAAGGATTTATTACCATTACCGGTGGTAAATTGATGACTTACCGTTTAATGGCAGAGTGGGCAACTGATTTAATTTGCAAGAAATTAAATCATCAAGCTGAGTGTAAAACTGCGAAACAGCCATTGCCGGGATCACAAGAAACTGCTACTGAAACTCACCAACGTATTATTTCTATTCCAAATCCAATTCGTATTTCTGCTATCTACCGCCACGGCGCTAGAGCGGATCGTCTATTGGCTGAACAACGTTTGGATCGTAGTTTGGTTTGTGAGTGTGAGATGGTGACTGCTGGTGAAGTGCGTTATGCTTTAGAAGAGTTAGATGTAAATAATTTGGTTGATTTACGCCGCCGTACTCGAGTCGGTATGGGAACTTGTCAGGGAGAACTTTGTGCCTGCCGAGCAGCAGGTTTAATGAGTCGTTTTAATATCATTTCTGCACAGCGTTCTACTACTCAACTTTCTGCTTTCTTAGAAGAGCGTTGGCGTGGAATTGAGCCAATTGCGTGGGGCGATGCAATTCGTGAGGCTGAGTTCAGTAGTTGGATTTATTATAGTTTGCTCGGACTAAAACAAGTGAATACGCAATCAACAGACGAGGGGACAGACACAAATGAATTTTGATACTCTTATTATTGGCGGTGGTTTGGCTGGATTACTTTGTGGTATCAAATTACAACAACAAGGACAGCATTGTGCCATCGTAACAACCGGACAAAGTGCTATTGATTTTTCTTCTGGTTCTTTAGATTTATTAAGTTTTTGTGATGAAAAAGCCGTTAACGTTTTGGCTACTGGAGTAACTGCACTAACCCAATCTGCACCACAACATCCTTATAGTTTAATCGGTGCGGAAAAAGTGTTACGTTATGCAAGAGATTTCCAGCTGTTGGCAGAACAATTACAACTCAATTTACAAGGTGAGCAAACAAAAAATCATTATCGTGTTACTCCGTTGGGATCATTGCATCCGGCGTGGCTATCACCGAATAGCGTACCAACTCTAGCAATGGAAGATCAGTCATTTTCTTATCGTTCATTAATGATTCTTGGTATTGAAGGTTATCACGATTTCCAACCACATTTACTAGCGGCAAATTTAAAGACACTGCCTCAATTTGCTGATTGTGAAATTTGCCACAGTTTTTTACATATACCGGAATTGGATCATTTACGTACCAATGCACGTGAATTTCGTAGTGTCAATATTTCACAGGTGTTGGAACATAAATTAAATTTCCAACAGTTAGTACAGGAAATTAAAAATGCTGCCGGTAGTGCAGAAGCAGTTTTTTTACCAGCTTGTTTTGGTATTGATGACGACAGCTTGTTTGAACAACTCAGACAGGCGACTGGTTTGCCACTATTTGAATTACCAACCTTACCACCTTCATTATTAGGCTTGCGTCAACACTATAAATTACGCCGTGAATTCCAACGTTTAGGTGGCGTATTAATGAATGGTGACACTGCATTGAGAGGTGAATTTGAAAATGGTCGTGTCAGTAAAATTTATACCGCATTAAATGAAGAAATTGCACTTAGTGCCAAAAATTATATTTTAGCGAGTGGAAGTTTCTTCAGTAATGGTTTAGTAGCTCATTTTGAAAAAATTATCGAACCAGTGTTTGACTTAGATTTAATCGCCGATAGTGATCGTTTACGTTGGACTGCACACCGCTTCTCTGATCCACAACCATATCAATATTATGGCGTAAAAATTAATGCACATTGCCAAGTGGAAAAAGAAGGACAAGTTGTGCCTAACTTATTTGCAGTAGGTGCAGTTATAGGTGGTTTCAGTGGCTTAAATGATGGTTGCGGTTCGGGCGTTTCTATCGTTACTGCCTTTAATGTTACTGATTATATTTTGGCGGGAGGTCAACAATGAATTTACAACAATTAATTGCTCAAGCTGAACAAACTCAACAACAACCTTATCAAGATTCTAGTTTTGAAAGTTGTATTAAATGTACTGCTTGTACCGCCGTTTGTCCGGTTTCACGCAATAATCCTTTTTACCCCGGTCCTAAACAAGCGGGACCAGATGGTGAACGTTTACGTTTAAAAAATCCTCTTCTTTATGATGAAGCATTAAAATATTGTTCAAACTGTAAACGTTGTGAAATTGCTTGCCCATCAGGTGTGAAAATCGGCGATATTATAGTGCGTGCGCGTGATCATTATGGTAAAGGAAAAGGCAAATCAAAAATTCAAAAATTAAGAGATGCTATTTTAAGTAATACTGATTTAATGGGAACATTGAATACGCCATTTGCACCGGTGGTTAATACTATTACTGGTTTGAAAGCAACACGTTTCTTATTAGATAAGACCTTAAAAGTGGATCATCGTCGTAGTTTACCAAAATACTCTTTTGGTAGTTTCCGTAATTGGTACAAAAAAAATGCGGCACAACGACAATCTTTATATAAAGATAAAGTAGCGTATTATCACGGTTGCTATGTTAATTACAATAATCCGGAATTAGGTAAAGAGTTGATTAAAGTCTTTAATGCAATGGATGTTGGTGTTGTGTTATTAGAAAAAGAAAAATGTTGTGGTTTGCCATTAATGGTGAATGGCTTTCCAAAACAAGCAACTCGTCAAGCGGATTTCAATATTCAACAACTTGAAAAAGTGATTGAAGAGAAGAAATTAGATGTAGTTGGTACTTCATCAAGTTGTACATTAACTTTGAAAGATGAATATGAACATATTCTTGGTCGAGATAATAGCAAAATAAAAGATCATATTAATTTGGTTACTCGTTATATTTATAAATTATTGGAAAGTGGTGAAAAAACCTTGCCACTAAAACCATTACCGTTACGAGTTGCATATCATACCGCCTGTCATATGGAAAAAGCGGGTTGGGTGCCTTACACTGTTGAATTAATAAGAAAAATTCCGGGATTGGAATTGGTGATGCTTAATTCTCAATGTTGTGGTATTGCTGGAACTTATGGCTTTAAATCTGAGAATTATGAAACTTCACAAGCAATAGGTAATTCTCTATTTTCCCAAATTGAGGATGGTAACTTTGACTATATTATTTCCGATTGTGAAACCTGTAAATGGCAAATTGATATGTCAACCAGCCGAACCTGCTTACATCCAATAACATTATTGGCGATGGCATTGGCATAAGTGTAAAAAACAGCGAACAAGGATGTTTGCTGTTTAGCGTTTGGGAAATTTTAGTTTATCCTTTTGTAATTTCCATTGTTATCCCTTTTTAAGTAAGATAGATCTATAAGTGTTCGTCTTAATGTTGCAAAATCTCTATCAAACATAGAACAGAAAGAAGAAATTTCTTGTTCACTATATATTTCATTAAAATTAAGATTACTTATAATTTTGTCTAATATATCTTTATGGTATATATTTATTTTATTTTTTTGACTATTTGATGGTAATTTTTCCCAGATGATATCATTCAATTTAAATATTTTGTTTTCATTATATATTAAACCATAAGAAGTTAATGATTTTAATGATTTTTCAATAGTTTTTATATCTAAAAAAGTTATCTGCTTTATTTTTTCTATAGAGTTAAATTCTAGTTGGATTGCAGAATAAATAATTCTATTAGCTTTATTTTTTAGAATGGAGATAGGGTGATAATTCTTTTTGGTTATATCTCCAAAGTCAGGTAAAATAGGAGCCTGATTTATAATTAACATTTCCTCTTGAAAAGATTCTTTTCTATAAATGAGTTCATATTTCGTTTTTTTTCTAATTAATCCTAGCCCAGATTGTCTATATTTATGATTTTCTGTTAAAGAGATAATTTCGTATTGATCTGATAAGTGTTTAGAGATTTCTTCCCATAAAGGTGTTCTTATACTTCTTAATAGTTTGTTACCATTATTATTTATAATTGATGTAAAAAATGGTTCATGTAATGCTATAATACCTCCTTCAGATAATTGAGGAGTTAATCTATTTAAAAAGAAAGCGTCATCAACTAATGTTCCTGCGTCTAACCAAATAAGATCTATTTTTCCCCATTGTTGAATGTCTTTCATATTAATGTGATAAAAATTTTTTTTAATTATTTCAGAATGCATTTTATATGCAGGATTATTTTCTATAATTTCCCAAACCTTATTTGCTGAACTACCTTCACCCATTCCATCGTCAATAGATATTAATTTAGGAATAGGAATATTTTCTAATTTATTAGGAGGAAGTATAATTGATAATCTTTCGCTCCAATTTTCATTATTGCTAAGATTAATATCATTTTTTAATTCATTAAAGTATTCTATAATTGAATTTAGCATTACGATAGTAGAGTATCCTGCACCAATTTCAATTATTTTTAATGGTCTTAGCATCTTTATAAGAGAAGCTAAGACTTTACTTGAATTTTCTGTCCCCATACCTATACTAATCATATTTTTCTCCTATTTCGTTAATAAAACCTTTTGAATATAATTTTTCAATAATTTTTTGATCAGAATTTATCATAGAAAATGTTTTTTTAGATAAAATATTGAATAATTTTTTAGAGATAACGAATTTTACACCATTAATAGGGTTAATTATATATAATATATCTTTAATGTTATAGAATTTAATAAAAGGAGATAAATTATAGAGCTTTTTGGAGTAAAAATTGGTTACTGGATCTATATTAATGATTTTATGTCTATATAGAGGAATGATAGTCTTATATATCTCTATATTTCTTCCAAATAGATTTATTTTTTTTTGAAAAATCTCCTGATAATAGAATGTTAAGATCCTCTTCTATAATCTGTATATAACTTTCAGAGATTGGATTAATGATACTAATACAAAGTGTATTATCCATAATATTTATTGTGTCTTTAAATAAAGTACACTCTTTATTTATATTAATTTTAACACCTCTTTTTACAATAATGTTACTATCTCTGATTAGACCTCTATTTGAATTTTCTATAAGAGAGTATCTGCTACAAATTTCATTTCTTTTT
>NZ_JTJP01000030.1:0-12450 GCF_001678575.1 Gallibacterium genomosp. 1 | reverse complement strand
TTAGTGTACCACTACAACCTTTAATGAAGGGCAAATCAATTTGCCGACAAACTGGAAAGACCAATCTATAAATATGTTTGTGGTGCCTGATGAAAACCCTATTAACTTTGTCATTAATCGGGTTGTAGTGCCTTTTGGTGTTTCTAATGAAGAATATTATGCCCAAATTCTCGACCAATTTCGCAGAGAGTTGAAAGACTATCAGGAGCTATCTTATGAAGTGTTGTCATTAAATGATATACCCTCACATTTATTAGAATATCAATGGCAAACACCCGAAGGGAAAATGTCCCAACTAACCCTATTGCATATTACCAATGGAAAATTATTAACCTTTACCTTTTCCTCTCAATTAGGCTTTACAGCCAACCAAAAACAGTATTTACAACAGATTATTTTTACCTTTAAATCAACTTCATTGAGTATCTGACCGTGGATAATTCCTCTCAAGACATCGCTGAACGTGTTAAGCAACGTATTAAAAACTTCAAACGCTCTTCTGTCACCGAGGGAAAACCTTGTGAAGTGGTGATGCCTGCTGCACGGTCTGATGTTGCGTTGGGTGATACGATTAAACACAGTTCCACTTGGGCTGCACTCGCAGGGGCTGCGGTTGGGGCGATGTTGAGCTATGGACCTCAACTCCTGGCTTTTATTCCGGGGCCGATTGGTATTGGTGCTCGCATTGGGATGTTTTTGTTTAACGTGGCTGATGCCGGTACGGCCATTGCCTCAGAAAAATCCCTGTCTGAACGGGCGGCTGATACGGTTTCTGATTGGATAGAAAGTTTTTCTGCTGACTCCCACGGTAAATTGGTAAAAGGTGCTAACTCGGTTCTGATAAACAATCTGCCTGCAGCCTTTGCTACGCCACCGAAAGGGGCAAACCAAAGTGTAAAATGTGATGACCATACCCTTCAAGAAATTGCCCAAGGGAGTGAAACGGTTTATATCGAAGGTGCACCAGCCGCTCGTAAAGGAGATAAAACAAGCTGTGGGGCAACCATTAGTAGTGGTTCGCCCAATGTCTTTTTTGGCTCGGGGCAAACGACCACACAGGATATTGCGTTAGAAACGGCAGAGGTCATTAATATTGTCTCCTCTGTGGTGAATGTGGGGTTAATGATAAGAAACTTTGCACAGATTGCTAAAAATATAAAATGTGCCATCACTGCATTTAAAGACAATAAAGGGGTAAACCGTTATATTCAATCAGGTGCAAAATTGGTTGATGGCGACCCCATCGATGTTCTTTCCGGGCAAGTGGTTGAACAACGAACAGATTTCATCCTCGGTCAAACTATTCCACTTTCTTTCACCCGAACTTGGGCGAGAAGTAAAGAAACCGACTTTGCCGATGGGCTTTGTGGGCGATATTGGGCGGATAATTTTTCTGAATATGTCAAGGTGTCTGCCAATGGGCAGCATATTCAAATAGCGACTGCTGAAGGCACGTTTTTACGCTTTGCCTTGCCATTGGGCTATATGCAGTCTTTCAATCCCGACCACCCTCAATTTACCCTTAATCGTCATCGGGACTACCTTGAACTCTTTGACCGTGAAACACGCTTATCAAAATTTTTCCAAATTTCAACCGCTCGTTTTGCCGAGAACAAGGATGAGTTAGGCTTTCCTCCCCTTGAAGACGGTATTTTCCCAATAAACCATTGGCAGGATGAATTTGCCAACCGAGTGGATTTTATCTATCAAGGTAGTTGCCTGGCTCAAGTCAAACATTCTGATGGCATTGAACTGATTTTAGCCTATCAAAAACAATGGCTCCATCAAATTATCCGCACCGATACGGCGCAGTCTGAAATACTGGTGACCTATCACCAAGATGAACAAGGGGCATTAATTGAAAGCAATGCCCTGCTTGATTTCCATCTGTTCTACGACTATGACGATAAATTCAATCTCATTCGGTGGTCGGATAGGGATAAAACTTGGGTGGATTATCATTATGACGAACAAGGTCGGGTTATTCACAGTATTGGTGCGGATGGCTTTTATCCAGTATGGTTTCAGTATGAAGAGAATCGCACCACGGTTTTAGACAGTCAACAACGTGCTACGGTGTATGACTATGACAATCATCTCATGAAACCGCTCACCATCACTTCGCCAAGCGGTGCCAAAACGTATTTTGACTACGACCGCTACGGCAATTTACTGACCCAAACCCTACCTGATGGTAATCAAATCACCTTTGATTATCTTGAGCAAACGGGTTTAGTTCGGTGTTTTACCGACACACTAGGCAATCAATGGCAGTATGAATATGATGACCAGGAAGTGCTTATTAAGCTCACCGACCCACTAAACCGCACCTGGATAAGACAAACCCATTTAGCAGAAAATGGCGAAAAACAGACCGCACTTTTCACCGCCCCCGACGGCACAACCACCGAATTTATTCGTAATCAATATGGGCTATTAACGGAAGTGAAATCCACGCTTGGTAAACATCAACAAATCGAGCAATTTCACTATGACCCACAGCATCGTTTGATTGAAACCCTAGATAGCGAGCAACGCCGTATCCAACTCGGTTATGACGATAAAGACCGCCTAAGCCGGTTTACCAATGGCAGGGGCTATCAGTGGCAGTATGGCTATAATGCACACCATAAATTAAGCCGTATTAACCGCCCGAACCAAAGCCTTGAACAGCAAGACTACGACCGACACGGCAATCTCATTCGTTATACCGATGCCAACGGGGTAGATTGGCAGTTGGAATACGGTGCGTTTGATTTACTCACTGAAAAAATCGATGGTGAGGGCAACCGTTGGCAGTATGACTACGACAAAGATAGCCTCAAACTCAACAAAGTCACCAACCCGAAAGGCGAAACCTACACCTATACCTTTAATGAAAACGGACAAGTCGCTACGGAAACCGACTTTGCTGATAACTGTTGGGTTTATACCTACAACGAAAATGGTACGCTCAAAAGCCTCACTGATGGTGAGGGCAATGTGACCCATTATGACTACGACCCAGGTTATCGCTTAATTCGCCTTATCACGACTGACGACAGCTATTTTTACGACTACGATAAACTTGGTAGAGTTACCGCTATTCAAAGCCTGTATAGCCGACAAACTTTTGACTACAACCTTAACGACCGTATTATCAAAGAAACCCAAAACGGCAACAAAATTCACCGCACTTATGATGATGAAAATCAGACACTTACCCGAACACTGTATGTTGAGGGGAAAGATGAACCTATCATCACGCAATTTAAGTACAACAACCTCGGAGAGTTAATTGAACTCAACTTGCCGAATACAAACGCTCAACCTCACCAACTATTTTTCCAATACGACCAAAACGGCAACGAAACCGACCGCACTTGCCCACAAGGGTTTATTCTCAAACAAACCTATGATGCGATGGATTGCCTCACCCAGCAACGGGCAGGTTGGGAGCCGACACAGTTTTTTGACAAAGACGAACTGCGTGCCACTGGAATTGGCGAACCGAGCTTTGCTGAGGTCAATCAACGTTACCGTTATGACAAGGCACTGAACACCCTTGAAACTAAGGATAAAGGCGAGCAACTTTATTTTACGCTCAACAAAAATAACCAAATTACCGCCGTTCACAACCCAAACCGTGAACAAGAACGCTATGCCTATGATGAATGTGGTTACCTCACCCAACGCTATGTGGGCAGTGAAACCTATGGCTTAATTCAAAACCCACACCATCCCGAATTTCACACACAACGGCAAATTGTCCAACATCAGAATATTTACCAAAAAGGGCATAAATTACACCGCTTAAACGAAAACTACTACGAATACGACAAGGCGGGGCGGTTGGTCACCAAGGTTGAAAAACGGGATGGCTTTAGAAAACAAGAAACCCACTACCGCTGGAACGGAAAAAACGAACTGATTGGCATCACCACGCCAAAAGGCGAAATGTGGTATTATAAATACGATGCTTTAGGCAGACGGATTGCTAAAGAATGCCCACAACAACATCTACGCATTGAATACCTGTGGGATGGCGACCAGCTTGCCTACACGCAAACTTTCAAAAACGATGAAATTGTCAGCGAACGGCATTCTATATTTAATGGATTTGAATTAATCGCCCAACAGGATAACTATAAAACCCTTAAACAAACCATTGATGGCAATATTGTAGAATGGAAGCAGGAAACCGGCTACGCTATTTGCCAACCGAATGGACAAGTACTCGCTCTTCTTAATCCGCAAGGTAAAACTCTATGGCATAAGGAAAAACGTAGCCTATGGGGACTATCGTTTAGCGACTACCACCGAAACTCACAACTTGACCCGAATTTACTTTTTGCAGGACAATGGCTCGATGAAGAAAGTGGGTTGGCGTATAACCGTTTTCGATATTACGATCCTGAAAGTGGGAATTACATCAGTTCAGATCCGATTGGGTTAAATGGTGGGGAAAATACTTATGGTTATGTAAGCAATCCATTAGAGAAAATAGATGAATTAGGTTTATTAAGCAGAAGAAAAAATTTTAGAGCCGCTAAACAAGCAGCTGGAATACCAAAAAGTAGTCAATTTGAAACTCATAAATTTGTACATGATAATACATCGGAAAATCGTACTGTATTTAAATTTTCAAATGATGGAAAAAATAAATATGTGATATTACATGAGAACGATAAATTTGGTAGAGGTCCTCATTTTCATGCTGCTGATGGTATAGAAGGTGAATCCAACCCTATGAACAAAGGGAGATATAACCAATATAAAGGACATTTTCCAGAAAATATTGAAGGTTTTGAAAAGGTGAAAAAATGCAAGAAGTAAAGAATAGAATTGCTGTTTTAAAGAGAAAATTATTAGTAAAAGAAGTAATTTCTTTGCTTAGATTAGATGAATATAGCGAGGAAATAAAATGCATTGAAGATGATGAAGTTACATCAAATAACTTAAGAAAGTTATATAAATATTCTGAACAACACAAAGTAAAAGAATTTGATTTAGAAAAATTCAAGTTAAATAATGCGTTAACTTTAATTGATGATATTTTCTGGAAAGAAAAAGAGATAACATTTTTTATTTTTCATAAAGAAAGAATACAAATGATTTTACCATTAAATATTTTTTTAAAACAAAAAAATTATATAGTTAGCGCATTATTTAATATGGATAGAAATATTGTATTTTGTAGTGAAAATCTTAAACATGGTTTTTGTTTTTTATATGATGAATATAGCGTTGGTTTCTATAAATGGTAATAATAATCTCATTTTGCTCAATATGCTGATTGGATAGATTTAAAAGGAAAGGAGTAAAAACCTTGAAAATATAATAGAAATAACTAGTGTGCCATAAACATAAAGTTATCTATTTCAACGCCCAAGATAAACAGCGGTAATTTCCTCTCGATTATGCCCAAGCTCACTGCTGACTTGTAACCTCGCTTCTTGATTTGCTTGTTTTTCGCTTTCAGAGAGCCTTCTAGAGGTTTTCCCACCCTTCTTAGGAGAAAGTAAACCTGACAATTCCTCATAACGTTTCTGAGCATAGCGGTGGCGCAAACCGTGATTTTTAACCTCCCCAACTTTTGCCGTTTGGTATTCATAGGTACGCATTTGTTGCTCATAAGTTTTATGATGAGGAATGAGTGATGGAGTATTATTTTCCCGACAAAATACGTGAATTTCATCGAGTAAACGACGTTGTTCAGGGGTTGTAATAGGAATCGTTCGCTCACGTCCGCCTTTACACCAACTTCCTTTTAACAGAATTTCAGTCTTCCTATCAGCAAATTTAGGCTGAAATTTGATGGCCTCTTCCCGTCTTAACCCAAATGCTTGCTGAAGCCGAAGGGAATATCTTACAAAATCGTCCGTTAAGCGTTCTAAATTCGATTCTAAGAGGCTTTTTGCTTTATTACTATGGTTATCCACATATTTTCTATTTTCGATGTTATAGCTCGAATTAGAGCGCTCTACGATACGAGGATTCCCAATCCTTTCAGCTAGCCATCGTAAATGGCTCATTCTATTCTTGATGGTACCGGTTGAGATATTCGGATCGGATTTCCATTTTTCGACAAGGTAGCGAATATGTTTACCTTTAAGTTGCTTGACATCACGAATGCCATACCCGGCATCGGACAGGCTTTGCATTGCCGCCTTTAAAGACTTTTGTCTTTCTGCGGCCGTGCCAAAAGAGCCGTCTTTATTATGCTTACATAAGACGAAGACAGAATAAACGAGATCACGCATTGCGTTTCTCCTAAATGGAATGTTAAGTGTTAGTGCGAAATCAAACAGAGCGTAGGTGTTTGATTAAATCAATGATGTTCAATGGATGTTAATATGTCATTTTTGTTGGGCAATTTCAGATACTTAAAGCCCTGTACCTCTGCTCGTGTTTATTCATGGAAAACCTTAGTAAAACCAAAATAACATTATCGCATTGAAGCTCAATGATTATTGCTGAAGATACAGCGTAACAAGACAGGGCATATCATATCTTGTGTAGTTTTTAATGTTACAAGCATTTTCAAGTCATTTTTATTCTCCGTAATCATGAAAAAAGTCAAAGATTACGTTTTACCCAATGAGGCAAAATGTAATCCCCATCAGGGTGGACGATTCAAACAACTGTCGTCAGAATTGGCGTTCCAACGTGTCCGCAGTCTTAAAAGGCTCTTCATCAAGTTGCCAGTCTTGAGCGATAACCGAACCCGAGGGACGAAGCATTTCAGGTTATTACAGCTTCTCCGTTCATTTTGATAGGCTGAACTGCAAGCCTTAAGAGCACCTAATTAACCGTAGGCTCGGTTTGGTTGCATAACGCAACAAAGGGCATCTAGATTACTTGCTAGACTCAAGTTTTAGTCATCTAACCGCAGTTAGAACGTTGCTTTTTCAAGACTTTTGCAACTTTCAAAGTATCAAGCAAAGTGGTTATAGATACGAAGATCGCAGCTTTCAACTTGATTATTTTGCGCTTAAATCATAGCGTTTTTTTCTATATCATTCAATACAAATATTGATAAATCCTTTTCTTAAAGCAAATTAATTGTGAGAAATACAAAATCCGTCATTCCCCAAAAACGTTGTTTTTAGCGAATGACGGATTTTACGAATCAGGTTATTTACAACCCTAAAACCTCGATAAAGCCTTGTGCGACAAAGGTTTTAGCTAAAAATAAAAAAAAAAAATAGGGCTAAAAGCCCAAAAAGAGCCGTTAGGCTCTATTTTTTATCTTTTTTATATTTTTATCTTGTTTTCGGTATAGCTAGAGCCTTTATTTACAAGGGATTAGACATTTTAAAAACTACAAATTTCTTGTTTATGACTACAAATTTCTTGTTTTATGACTACAAATTTCTTGTTTTATGACTACAAATTTCTTGTTATGAACTTCTTTGTTTGTTAATGTAGTCTTTTGTGGTGTTGATTTAGTGAAAAATCCCTTAATAAGGTTTTTAATTTTATGGCAAATGATTTAACAATTGTAAAGGCAAATAGCCTAATTGAGGCGAGCTACCGGCTAACTTTAGATGAAATGAGGCTGTTAGCTTTAACTGTGGGGACAATGGATCCAAAAAGCGAACAGCAAATTTTTGAATTTACTATCGATGATTTTATTAGACAATTTCCTGATTTGAAACGAGACAGTGTTTATGAGCAGATAAAAATAGCCATTAAACGTATTAGTGAGCGTTGGGTTCGTACAGAAGATAATGAACGTATAACAGAATTTCGTTGGGTATCATCGAGAACGTATTTCAAGAAAGAAGGACGTTTTCGCATTGCAATGACTAACGAAGTAATGCCCTATCTAACCCAACTAAAAGGACAGTTTACCCAGTATCAATTAAATCATATTTCGGGCTTTTCTAGCTTTCATTCTATCCGCTTATATGAGCTATTGACACAGTATAAAAGAGTGGGGGAGCGATATATTTCAGTAGAAGATTTAAAAAAATGGCTTCAGCTTGAGGAAAAATATGATCGCTACAACAACCTCAATCAACGAGTTTTAACGCCTGCGCTGGCAGAAATTAATGAGAAATCAGATTTGTTTATTGAATATGAGCCGATTAAGCGAGGGCGTAAGATTATCGGCATTGAGTTTAATATTTCTTATGAAAAGCCGATCAAAAAACGTCCAAAGTTTCCACATAAGAATAATTATGGCAAATACGTCAAACTAGATATGCAGAACCCTAAAATGAGTACCCATGAATACGGACTATACGCCCGAGATTGCCTAAACATCCTGGATGAACATTACTCTAGCATTGAAGATGTCACTAACGAAGACTTACGGAATTACTGGGTTTTTTTGGCAGTAAATGACAGTTTTAAATCCAAATTAGGTACAAAAAATACCTTTAGTGATGAGGTAAAGGTGCGTGGATTTAAGATAGTGAATTGTGAATTGGTAAAAATTTAGATGTAAAAACAATCGATAGATAAGTTTCCCCAGGATTAATGATATTTTTAGTTTCAGATAATAGCGATTTATATGGATAGAATAAAACATGAGCGTTTCCTTTTTTAGATTGATTTTGACACTAATACTCTAAGCGGGAAACACTCACTTTTTATTGTGATTCGTCAGATTTTCTCTGATATCCTACTGATTACTACAACTGCGTTATCAGCCTACTTAGAGTTATTTTTTTTCTAATTTAGAAAAGGCGCTTGGGAATTTTTCATGATATTTATCAATTTGATCATGAGAGAGATTTTTTAAGTCTTTATCTTTTTTAATCTCATCAATGATTTTAATCAATTGTTTTCGGTTATCTTCTGTTTCTCGATACCCATGCTTACTTAAGAAATGATTTAATTCCCAACTTTCAGATTTATTTATGTATTTTCCTATTGGTTTACTCATAATGATTCTCTCTATTAAAATTAGCACCTAAAAAAATGTTTTAGTTTCATTAAAGCTAGTCATTTTAAATATTGGGGATAATAGATAAATATCAAGTTATAAAGTTCATTTTCCCATCACGAGATGTTGTTTTTGCTAAAATACAAGCTGAAATGCTATGTGTGAAGGTGAACAACGTCCAACGGCTTATGAGAAGATATAAAAAAATACCTTGAAATTACTCAAAATAACTATATAATGGAATCGTGGTGGTAAGGTCGCCCCACTTAAAAAACAGAAAGATCTGATTGAAATCTGTGGAGGTAGGTTCGCCCCACTTAAAAAACTGAAAGACCGTTTGAATTACACCCATTCTAATTTTATTATTAGAATGGGTTTTATTTAGGTAAGTCACATAATATGAGCATAGCCCATTTCTTTCAACTATCTGATTTGTTTTATGAAGATCACCCTGCCGATACATTTAATCAAATCCTAGACCCTAAAAAGAACGGACGTGGATATTACGGTGTAACAATTATAGAACTTTACAATCTAAAATTTGCTATCCCTTTACACTCAAATATAGATGTAAAAAAGGGCTATAAGTTAAGAGAAGATGATTTTAGTGGTAAAAAATCAGGACTAGATTTTGAAAAAGCTGTGATTCTTCGGAAAGAAGAGTATATAGGCTCTGAATATGAGGTTAAACCAAGAGTAGATTATTCTAAGGTGAACAAGAACAAGAATCACATAAATAAAAAATTTAAAAAATATATTGATGAATATATCAATGCAATCAGAAAAAATGATGAAAATATCATTAAGCAAAGATATCAAAATACTACCCTAATATATTTTCATGATTTGCTAAAAATCTAAAAAGATGCGGGAGGCTTTTCTGCTCATTTTTTATGTAGCAGTCGGCAGATCCCACACGTTGCGGGATAGTGTATAATTTGGCACTTCATTACGGAATATAGTTTTACTAAGATTTCGCTTTATTATCTAATGCAAACTGTATCAACTTTTCACGTTGGCTACATTCTTCTTGAGAAATCATAACTTACTACTTATATATATTGTTTATATTAACCCTTTCTGTTCTAAATCAGAACGGATTAACTCATTAACATACTGTTTGAAGCTCATATCATTTTGCACTACGTATTGTCTCGCTGCCTTATAGATCTCTGTATTCAAGTAAATAGATGTTTGTTGCTCATTAGAAGACAAATTCGATTTTAGTTCCGGCATTGCTTTTTTTTCAATACTTCCTAAGGATAATGATCCTTTTGTTAATTTAGGCTTGCTCATTTGGTACTCCTAGCATTATTAAAATTTCATCAGTAATTTGCGTAATTTCCTCTTTAGCCTCTTTGGACTGCCCTTCGAAAACAGTACGCCCATCACTTAATACCTCTGCATAGCTCACTCTAAGCCCTGTACTTTGTGAAAGCAGTGGTATATCAAAATTTTCATCAATGAACTGTACAACATCTTTTGTCAGATTAGTTTGCTTGTTTGTCTGACTAAGCACTAAACCAGCTTTCAATCTTTCATCAATCTGCATTCGAGTTTGTACAAGTTCGATACTGTCTTTACACGCCCATATATCGAACTGTGATGGCTTTAACGGTATTAAAATAAAGTTAGAAAGACGGATAGTGTCAGCCATACTTTTTTCTATTCTTGGTGCACCATCAATTACAACAAAATCTGCTAGTTTTTCAAGTTGCTTAATATCTTTTTCAGATATTCCTTTGTCGCAACCGTATACAGGAAAAAATTCATCAGACGCTAACGCATTCCACTCTCTAGCAGAAGCCTGCGGATCAGTATCAATCAATACAACATTATATCCTTTTAGTTGTAAACAACGGGCCATATTGATTGAAATGGTACTTTTTCCGCTACCTCCTTTTTGGCTAAGAACAGAGATAATTTTCATAGTAACCTCTCAAATTTTTTAATCAGATAGTTATATTGCTACCGATGAAGAGAATAATATAGTATATAAAAGAATAAATCTACAAAAATATATTTATATAAATATATTTTTGTAGATTTATATGTCATGCTTCGTTAATCGGCTCATATCTATAAATAGCCTTTTCATAGGTATCCGAAGAAATCTTTCTACAACCTGCTTTTTCTAATTTATCAAGTTGAAGGGGTAAATCCTGCTGAACACAGGAAACTCTCGTAAATCCAATTAATGCCATATTTGTTTTACTGAGAGAATTAAAAAATATAGTCCGACCGTATGCTTTAGTATAGAGCAAGTCTTAATATTAGCCCAAAAATCTAGGGAATATTTATTGGCTAGCACAAAACATAATTGAAATAAGTTTTTAAATAGTTTATTATGGGTAGCCAAGAAGTTTAAATTTTTTGATGTGTAAAAATGAACCTTATTCATGATGACAATCCATATACTACAAAAAAATCACAGGAGGAAATTATGGCTGGAAAATCAGATTGGGAATACATTAATTTATCTCAAGATCACGAAATAGATTATATACTATCCCAATATGGCTGGAAAAAGGATGAAAATAATAGAGAAATTTTGAGAAAATGGGCTTTAGAGGCTAAATTAAAATTAGGTAGAACAAGTACTCAAAACATTACTCACGGTGAATTTTATGAATTTATTTTAAATGTAAAAAAACATAAAAGAATAAGATAACCTTAATAATCATTAAAATAAAAATGGCTAAAATAGGATACGCAAGAGTTAGTACACTAAAGCAAGACTTAAATGAACAAATAGCCGAACTTAAAAAGTTCGGCTGCTCAAAAATTTTTTCAGGAAAGAATTCAGGTAAACCAGAACAAAACAAAGCTCAGCTTAATGAGTTACTCAACTACATCAGAGAAGACGATATTGTTGTCGTAACAAAACTTGACAGATTAGGCAGAAGCCTTAGCCAATGCCTAAAAGTGCTTGATATATTAACAGAAAAAAAAATAGGCTTTATCGCTTTAAATCAAGGGATAGATACGACAAAACGCAAAGACCCTATGGCTATGGCAATGATCCATTTGCTCGGCTTATTTGCCGAATTGGAACGAAATTTTATAGTAGATAGAACACAAGGCGGGAAACTCGCAAAAATTCAAGCTGGAAACCTAAACGCAGTAGGTGGACGACCGAAAATACTATCAGAGAATGAAGAAAAAAGGCTTTTTAAAGATATAAAAAAAGGTTGCTCAATCAATAAAATGGCTGAAAAATACGAAGTATCAAGAGCAACAATTAGCCGATATAAAAAATTAACTAAATAGCTACCGTCTCCCTTGAATCCAAAAAGGTTACAAATTTACTTTTGAACATTTTTGGATTTCCAATTTATAGAGCAAACTCCTCCGATTTTTTGAGGTGTAAATCGTTTTGGGTTGTACCTCTATCTTTGATGCGTTGAGCGTTCTATTTTCAGGACGATCATTGACAGAACAAAAGAAGAAAATCATTTAGATAAAATTAATACAGAAACATTTATTAGTCTTGTGGTAACATTTCATCTATATATTCTTTTTTATCTTTTCTCTCAAATGGATAGACAAACTTATACCTGTAGTGATCCACTAAA